>JBAVGO010000099.1:0-45191 GCA_049684915.1 Lutisporaceae bacterium
GCTCAGGACTTCGAGTCCTTCGCTCTTAGCCGGATTTGCTCCGCAAATGGCAATAAATAACAGCTCAGGACTTCGAGTCCTTCGCTCTTAGCCGGATTTGCTCCGCAAATGGCAATAAATAACACATTAAGCCGGGGATAAAGTTCCCCGGCATACTATATAGTTCACATTAATTATTTTCCTTATTTATTATTATGTTCAGCTTTATTACTTCTTAATCAAATAGCTTGCTAATTGATAGACCTTCGTATATTCTCTTGATTGCTTCTGCAAGTAGCGTAGCAACTGAAAGCACCTTTATTTTGTCCGTTAATTTGTCTTCAGATATCGGAATAGTGTTGGTTACAATCAATTCTTTTATGGATGGATCTGCAATTCTCTCAAAGGCTGGACCAGATAATACTGCATGAGTGCAGGCTACATAGACATCCTTCGCTCCCATGTTCTTCAAAGTCTTAGCTGCATTTACTACAGAACCTGCAGTATCTATCATATCATCAATTATTATACAGTTTCTGCCCTTTATATCACCTATTATATTCATAACCTCTGATACGTTTGGCTTTGGTCTTCTTTTATCAATTATTGCTATAGGTGCATCAAGCTTGCCTGCAATATGCCTAGCTCTTGTTACTCCCCCCACATCAGGAGATACAACAACTATATCGTCTAATTTCTTGTTCCTGAAATAGTTAACAATTAATGGTGCCGCATATAAATGGTCTACAGGTATATCGAAGAAGCCTTGAATCTGTGCTGCATGTAAATCCATTGTTATTACTCTGTCAGCACCTGCTGCAGTTATTAAATTAGCAACCAGCTTAGCAGAGATTGGATCTCTTGATTTTGCTTTTCTATCCTGTCGTGCATAACCATAAAAAGGTATTACTGCATTTATTCTTCCTGCTGAAGCTCTCTTTAGGGCATCAATCATTATTAGCAATTCCATAATATGATCATTTACTGGAGAACAGGTGGACTGAATGACAAATACATCAGCACCTCTTATAGATTCATAAATACTTACTCCAATTTCTCCATTACTAAAGGTACTTATCTGAGCATCCCCAACAGATAAGCCTAGGTTAAAGGCAATATCCTTCGCCAATTCCTTATTAGCATTACAGCAGAGGATTTTAATGCTCTTACCGTGTACATCCATTTAATAGAAACCTCCCAAAATTTATTCTTTAGAAATATTATTATTTAATTTTTTAATCCAGCCCACTTTGTTCTCTTGTCTTACTCTGCCTATCGCTAAGCTGCTTTCCGGAACATTTTCTGTAACAGTTGTACCTGCCGCAATGTACGAATCCTTTTTGACCGTTACAGGAGCCACAAGATTTACATTACAGCCAACAAAGCAGTTATCCTCCACTATCGCTCTATGCTTTTTCTTGCCATCGTAGTTTACAAATACAACTCCGCAGCCTAGGTTCACATTACTACCCACATTGCCATCTCCTACATATGTCAAATGAGATGCCTTTGAGTAGTCTCCAAAGCTTGAGTTTTTCATTTCTACGAAATCTCCTATTTTGGCATGTTTACCTATTACATTACCCGGACGCAAGTATGCAAAGGGTCCTACTGTAGTACCCTCTCCTATTTTACTTTCTATTATAATTGAATTTTGTGCACTTACCCCTTTATCCAATATACTGTCCTTTATTCTAGTACCTGGACCTATTAGGCAATCCTCATCAATAACTGTATTGCCTTCTAGCATACAACCAGGGTATATTGTAACATCTCTTGCAATTTTTACAGTCTTGTC
Organism: Lutisporaceae bacterium; assembly: GCA_049684915.1. Taxonomy (GTDB): domain Bacteria; phylum Bacillota; class Clostridia; order Lutisporales; family Lutisporaceae; genus GWB2-37-7. Next base: position 1,778 of record JBAVGO010000099.1, read on the forward strand.
TATATAGGTGTTATTAGTGTCTATTATTGTAACACCTGCAAGCATATGAGAATTTAGTATTCTCTTCTTCATTATCTCAGTGGCTTCTGCAAGCTGTAGCTTGTTGTTTACTCCCATTATCTCAGTAGGATCATCTGTCTTAAAGGCAGAGATCTTATAGCCCTCAGCTCTAATTATGTGCAAACAATCTGTAAGGTAATATTCTTTTTGAGAATTATTATTTGTCAGCTTTTTCAGGGCTTTCTTTAATTCTGGTCCATTAAAGAAATACATACCTGAGTTTATTTCCTTTATACTCTTTACTTCTTGGCTTGCATCTTTATCTTCAACAATAGCCTCAACAAGACCCTCCTTGTTTCTTACTATTCTTCCATAGCCCGATGGATTATCCAAATCAGCTGTAAGTACAGTAACTCCATATCCACCTTGCTTATGAAACTGGTACATTTCCTTTAGCTTCTCCGCTGATACCAATGGAGTGTCTCCATAAAGCACCAATATATCGCCATCATTTATATAATCATCTGCTTGCATAACCGCATGTCCCGTTCCCTGCTGCACTTCCTGCATCACAAATTTTACATCAGAAATAGTCTGTTTTAACTTATCCGCTCCATGCCCAATAACAACTATAGGCTCCTCACAGCCTATTTCTTTTGCACTATTTATAACATGCTCTACCATAGCAAGCCCACATAGTTTGTGTAAAACCTTTGGTAGCTTTGAATACATTCTTTTTCCTTCACCCGCAGCTAATATAACTGCTGTGATACTGTATACATTATTCAATTTATCACCTCTATTATATATTCTTTAAATTTATATGTATATATTTTAAGTTAAATAATCTACAAATCATTTATATTTTAATACATATATCAGCTTAGGGCAAATTAAAATTTATTTTCTTATTCATTAAAAAAAGTTTAATAATAGACGGATATCCTATGTCTATTATTAAACTCATCTATACAAATTTTAAACTAATGTCCATTGCTATTACTGAATGAGTAAGAGCCCCAACGGATATTATGTCCACTCCTGTTTGTGCTATAGCATAAACACTTCTTTCACCCTCTAGCTCCACATTACCTGATGCCTCTAGTAAAGCCTTTCCTTTTGCTCGTCTGGTAGCCTCACTCATCATATCTAAGGACATATTGTCCAGCATTATAATATCAGCACCTGCTTTTAAAGCTTCCTCAAGCTGTTCAAGGGATTCCACCTCTACCTCAATTTTTAAGGCATGGGAGAGCTTGCTTTTTGCTGCTTGTACTGCCGGAGTAATTCCGCCTGCAGCTTTTATATGGTTATCCTTTATCAGCACTAAATCAGAGAGATTATACCTATGATTGTGGCATCCTCCCATCAATACAGAGTATTTATCCAGTATTCTTAGTCCTGGTATTGTCTTCCTTGTATCCACAACCTTTGTCGCAGTACCCTTTACGACTTCTGCATACTTGCTTGCGGCAGTAGCGATACCTGACATTCTCTGCAAAAGATTTAAGGCTACACGTTCTCCTTTAAGTATGCTTCTTGCAGAACCACTGATGTTGGCTATTATATCACCTTTTTTAACTCTATTACCATCCTCAATTAGTATTTCAAAATTAATAGAGGAATCAAGAATTTGGAAAACTCTTTTACAAACCTCTATACCACAAACTAAACCTTGCTGCTTTGCTATAAACCTACCCTCAATTTTAGTTGATGAAGGAATGGTTGAGTCTGTAGTAACATCTCCCCAGCCTAGATCCTCTTCTAAAGCATTTCTAATTATCTTGTCTACTGTAAACATTTCTAGCATGTTAATCAAGCCTCCAGTTTCTTAGTCAATCCTGTAATGACTTCCTACGCTCTTTTTTCTCCTTATAGCTCCCTTAAGTACTAAAGCTGCAATGTACGCAATATTTAAGGTCTCCATGTCGTCAGTACTATCCAAACTGCTATTTTCCATCTTTGTAATATATTCATTGATTTTATTAAGAGCCATGTTCATATCTTTTTCATTTCTTTCTATACCTGCATATTCGTTCATTAAGCTTTTTATACTGCTTCTAATGCTTGAAGCATCTATTGTATCTTTAGAATGACTATTATATTGCAGTATGGGTTGAATAATCTGCACATCATCAATAGTCTCATTTACCTTTTCAGCACATCTTCGTCCAAATACCAGTCCTTCCAACAAGGAGTTGCTTGCTAATCTATTAGCTCCATGCACTCCAGTGTTTGCTGCTTCACCGCAGGCATATAAGCCTTTGATATTGGTTTGTCCCCATAGATCAGTCTTTATGCCTCCCATAAAGTAATGTTGAACAGGGCATACAGGTATGTAGTCTTTAGTTAGGTCAATTCCTTCTTCTATGCAGTGTTTATATATATTGGGGAACCTTGTTTTTATAAGCTCTGGATCCTTATGTGTTACGTCTAAATATACAAAAGGACTCCCCGACTTTCTCATCTCTGAAAATATAGCTCGTGCTACAATATCTCTTGGAGCTACCTCCGCCATTTCATGATACTGAGGCATAAATCTTTCTCCATCTGTATTCCTTAAGATTCCACCCTCTCCCCTTACAGCTTCAGAAATCAAGAATCTGCTTTCCTTGGCTTCTGCATTGTATAAGGCAGTTGGATGAAACTGCACAAACTCCATATTGGTAAGCTCTGCTCCGGCTCTGTAAGCCATAGCTATGCCATCTCCTGTTATTACTGTCGCATTTGTTGTGTTTTTATAAACTTGCCCTATACCCCCACTTGCACAAATCACTGCTTTGCTGGCTAAATACTTATATTCGCCCTTCAATTTTATAATAAGACCCGCACAGCTTTCATTTTCTGTAACAATATCTAATGCAAAACAATCTTCTAAAATGGAAATATTGCTACGTTTTCTACATTCTCTGAGCAAGGAATCAAAAACCTCTCTGCCCGTAGCATCTCCAAGTGCATGTACAATACGAAACCTTCTATGTCCACCTTCTCTTGTGGTAGTCAAGGTACCGTCAGGATTCCTGTCAAAGTTAGTTCCTATATCACAAAGGTGTTTTATATCCCTTGGAGCTTGCTGAACCAAAACTTTTACAGCTTCAATGTCGCATTCTCCTGCTCCTGCCTTAATAGTATCTTCAAAGTGATACAACGGTAAATCACCTTCTGCGACAGCTGCTGCAATCCCACCCTGTGCAAGGTATGAGTTATTCTCATCAATTGCTTCCTTGCTAATTATGGATATTTTTAAGTGTTTATCAAGATTAATAGCGGAGTACAAGCCTGCTACTCCGCTTCCAATTATAATCACATCACACGTTTCTTTGTTAAGCTTTTGTATGTCAAAATCAATTAAATACCTATTAGGCATGTGCTTACCTCCCAAACTTCAACATTAGTAAAACATTAAGAGTTTAAATTAGCTGATTTTAAGCATCTCCTCTAAGGATTTCAGAGCTTTAACTCTAATTTTCTCATCAATATTGATTTCATACTGCATATGGAGAAGTGCATCATGGACATCCTGTAGCCTTGTTTTCTTCATATTTGCACAAACCAATCCTGGAGACAGTAGGTAGAAATTCTTATCCGGGTTTTCCTTCTTGAGGCTGTAAATAACCCCTTCTTCTGTACCTATTATTATATCCTTCTCCGGTATTTCCTTTGCGTATTTCATTATTTCAGAAGTACTACCTAAGAAATCAGCCAAGTCTTGAACCTCAGGCTCACATTCAGGATGCACCAACAATTTTGCATTTGGATATAATTCTTTAATTTTCTTTACCTCATCGGCTCTAACTCTTTTATGAGTTATACAAAAACCTTTCCAAAGTATCATTTCCTTTTCGGGTACCTTTTTTGCTATATAGCTTCCCAAGTTTTGATCAGGAGCGAAGATTATCTGTTTATTCTTCACACTTTTAACTACTTTTACAGCATTTGACGAGGTGCAACAAATATCTGCTTCCGCTTTAACCTCTGCAGATGTATTAACATAACATACCACAGCGGCTTCTGGATACTTTAACTTCATCTCTCTTAATCGCTCTGCTGTAACCATTTCCGCCATAGGGCAGCCTGCATCCAAGGCTGGAAGCAATACAGTTTTTTGTGGTGATAATATCTTTGCACTTTCTGCCATAAAATGTACTCCACAGAATACTATTACCTTATGCTGTGTATTAGCAGCAAGCTTGCTAAGAGCAAATGAATCTCCTACAATATCAGCTATCTCTTGCACTTCAGATACTTGATAATTGTGAGCTAATATTATAGCATCTCTTTCTTTTTTTAATCTAATTATTTCATTTACTAAATTTTGTTGTTCCATTTTAATTACCTCATAACATTTTATTATATGTAAATCAAAGAATATCAATAAAAACTAGTGTATTCTTTCTTGAATATATCACTTATTTCTTGCTTTTTCAACATTAACTATAATTTAACAAAGTCTCTAAAACATAAGATTTGATGCATATATCATTATTAATATTTCCTATTTCACTGATATGTATAAGCATTTTCGTCAGTATTTAAGTATAATAAAAGCTTATGCCGAAATAGTAATTACACAACAGCAATTAGTATTTCTACATAAGCCAAAATAGTATTATCTTATGGTTATAACCTTTTATAGTACACTATATCCTTAAATATTTTATTTGTAAAATGGAAAGAATGGAGGTCCATAGTATGGATATTTGTGCTTTTTGTGCAGCTTCTTATAATATTTTTCTGGATACTCAAAATCATCTGAGTCAAATTCAAAGCTGCTATCTTCACTAAATTCATCCCATTCATCAAACCAATCCTTTATTCTCATTCCTGCACCCGGCATATTTTGCATTGGCATTTGCTGCATTGGCATCATTGGCATTTGCTGCATCATTTGTCCACCAGCCATTGGGCATTGAAGTGACATAGGACATTGATGCAGCATAGGACACATATGCTGCATATGGTGTTGATGCTCCCTCATTCCCATTTGATGCATTTCTTCCATGTCATTGAACTTTTCCTTTTTATCATTATCACGTTTTTTATCTGACATAGCTTTACCTCCTTAAAATGAATTTCCTACAATAATCGTTATCAAATTATTCTATTTAATATCTATTAAATATATATAGGTAAAGCCTTGTACTTATTACATAATATGGCTAATTTGCTTTCTCAATTTATACATTATGTAGAGTCATAAATCTTTACAATGCAAAAAGGGAGTAAATTCTAATTTACTCCCTTGACTTGTTCACTTTGAAAATTAAAACCCAACGAAAGGATTTTTCCAATAAGTCAAGTATTATTCTTGCTCACTCTTTGCTTTTTCGTATCCTTCCAATATAGCAACTTGAAGCCTTTCTCTTGTACCTGAGTTAATCGGATGTGCTATATCTTTAAACTCTCCATCCGGTGTCTTTCTGCTTGGCATAGCGATAAACAAGCCCTCTTGACCCTCTATAACCTTAATGTCGTGAACAACAAATTCATTGTCAAAGGTTACAGAAACCACAGCTTTCATCTTACCTTCAGCATTAACTCTTCTTACTCTTACGTCAGTTATTTCCATTTTAGCTCACCACCTTCCGTCGATACATTTTGTCATTTGATTAATTATTCTCTACTAGATAAGCTTTTCCTTCTTCTTTTGTAAATTTTCTGAAAATTAATAAGGTTTGTTCTATTTTAATATCTCACATTTTACCAGTTTATATACAAAAAAGTTTAAAACAGGCAATTATTTTATATTAGGAACAATATCTATTTTTTTATTTATCTCATCAACAGCCTTAAGTTTCAAAAGAGATACATAATTGTCAATAACCTTATGTTCAGGATCAGCAGTACTCATAATAACACCTATTCCTACTACCTCAGCCCTAAACTCAGACATCAAATCCTTTAAACCCTTTATGGTGCTTCCTGCCTTCATAAAATCATCGATTATTATTACACGGGAGCCTTCCTTAATGGAGCGTTTGGATATTGACATTGTCTGCATCCTTCTCGAGCCTGATACATAATTAACGCTAATTGTAGATCCCTCAGTCACATTATTATCATTTCTTGCTACTACCAAAGGAATATTTAAAGCTCTTGCTGTCATAATGGCTGGAGTTATACCCTTTGTTTCTATAGTCACAATATAATCTGCATGCTTATCCTTAAAACAACTGGTAAAGATTCTTCCGATTGTTGAAACTAGTGCTGCATCCCCAAGTATATCTGACATATAGATAAAATTGCCCGGTATTATCCTGGTAGGATCCTTTAATCTTTCACAAAGCTTCTTTAGAAATGCCATGATCTGCTCTTTGGTAAGTATCGGCTTGTATATGACACCTCCAAGAGCTCCTGGAATTGTCTCAATCTCACCTAGAGATAAGCATTCTATTATCCTTCTTGCAGCACTTATATCTTCACTAATAGTTGATTTAGCCGCATTTAGCAATTCACTAAAGCGATTAAGAGTCACTACTTCATTTGGATTATCAGTCAATATTTTAATCAGAGCTACAACTCTCTCGTTTTTCTTGAATTTTTCCATTTATATTATCCCCCAAAATCCGAATAATTTTATAAAATTTAAGTTTATTATTCATTCTATATAAAATAAATAATTCCTTCTTATTGAATAAAATTCTAAATTTTACAGAAAAATTTCCGATAATAATGTATAATCTATATGTACCACATTAATCTTTTTATATTGTTATAATTGTGTGAAATCATTTTCTTATATTCATACAGTAACCTTTTTATGGCTATAATAATATTATGTATAATATAGATTTTCTTGGTTTGACTTATTTTATTCAATTACATTAGGATTCAAGCTTATGTACAATGCTTAATTATTTCCATTGACAGTTTTACCTTAAATCTGTAAGATGTAGAATTGATAAAGTGTGTATAATGCTAAATAACCACCATATTTTAAGACTATGTTTCGAACTATTTATGGTTGATTATTTTATTGAATTTATAACCCTTTTAAAATGAAGAATAAAGGAGTGTACCTGCATGACGTCTCTGGATAATATCAAAACTATTCATTTCGTAGGTATCGGCGGCATAAGCATGAGCGGACTTGCTGAAATAATGCTACATGCCGGCTATACAGTTACAGGTTCGGATTTAAATCATAGCAATATTATAGATAGACTTACTCAAAAGGGGGCAGTTGTAACAATTCCCCATGAGTCAAAAAATGTTGAGGGCAGTCAGTTGGTAGTTTATACAGCAGCTGTTAAGCAAGATAATCCTGAGCTTATTAGAGCTAGGGAGCTTGCAATCCCAATAATAGATAGAGCAGAATTTCTTGGTATAATAATGAAAAAACACCATTATGGAATTGCTATATCTGGCACTCATGGAAAAACAACTACTACTTCAATGGTGTCATTGATTTTTATGGATGCATTACTAGATCCAACTATACTTTTAGGTGGAGAGTTAGAGGCTATAAAAGGCAATGTTTTAATAGGCAAAAGTGAATATTTTATCACAGAAGCATGTGAATATGTAGAGAGCTTCCTTAAATTTTATCCCTATGTAGCGGCAATACTAAATATAGAAGAGGATCACTTGGATTATTTCAAGGATTTAGATCATATAATGACTGCTTTCTATAAATTTGTAAGCCTTATACCTGAAGACGGGGCCTTGATTGCCTGTGCTGATAGTGACAATACAATGAAGATTGCAGCTACAGCAAAATGCAATGTAATAACCTATGGTCTACAAGCTTCTGCTGATTTTACAGCCAATAATATAAAATATGATCAACTTGGACACCCTTATTTTGATGTATATTATAAAGGTGAAAAGCTGGATGAGTTCTCACTAAATATACCTGGAAGACATAATGTACTTAACTCTTTAGCGGCTATTGCCATTGCAGTAAATGCAGGTATAAGCTTAGACATAATCAAGTCCAGCCTTTTGAGTTTCGGAGGAACCTATAGAAGATTCTATATAAAGGGTACGCAAAACGATATAACCGTAATCGATGACTACGCTCATCATCCAACAGCAATAAAAGCGACCTTAGATGCTGCAAAGCAATATCCTCATAAAAAAGTTTGGTGTATATTTCAACCTCATACTTACACTAGGACTAAAACCTTATTCAAAGAGTTTACAAAAGCTTTTCACGGAGCGGATAATGTTATAATAACAGATATATATGCTGCTAGAGAGAAAGACAATGGAGATATACATATCATGGACTTGGTAAACGAAGTCAATAATCAAAGCAATAATGCAACGTATATAAAGGATTTTGAAGAAATTGCAAATTTCATAGTAAGCAATGCTCAGCCCGGTGATATTGTCTTCACAATGGGTGCAGGAGATATCTATAAGCTAAGTGAAATAATTCTGGATAAATTAAAACAGGAAATCCTCACACCCTGTGCATGTTAAATAGAGGCTCGGCTAAATGCCGAGCTTCTTTATATTATAATTAGTATTATGCGTTAAAAAGTAAAATAAATATAATAGAACCTCTTTCCCTTTTCTAATATACCAAGTCACCCAGAGGTTTACCTGACATCTTTTGATATTGTAGTATTTAGGAACTTTGAATTATTTATTCTATGGTGCTATAATTCTAGATATATAAACCCTGTGTATGTGTAGGGCAAAATATATACACAGGGAACATAATTACCTAAGTTTTTTAGTATCAAATTTTATTAATAGGAGAGATGATATATGCAGTTTTTACTAGTGGTACTTAATAAGGTTGAAAAGCTCAATACTTTATTAGAAAAATTGGTGGAGCGCAATATTTGTGGTGCAACAATTCTTGATAGTACGGGTATGGTTAGAGAACTTATTAAAAACAATGAAGATTACCCGATTTTTGGGACACTTCGCCTTTTTATTGACACAGATCGTCAGGAAAGTAAAACTATTTTTATGGTCCTGAAGGAAGAACAGATTGAAGAAGCGAAATTGGTAGTCCGACAGGTCATCGGAGACATGTCGAAGCCTGATACTGCTGTAATGTTTACTTTACCTATAATCTCTGTGGAAGGAGTCAAATTGTAGAAATGGAAATAAATACATTTTTTTATCTAGCTTTAATATTATTTTCTGGACTTATTTTGGGTCGTTTTGTAAAGTTTGTTAAACTTCCTAATGTGACAGGATATCTGATTGCAGGTTTGATTATTGGTCCTTACTGCTTTAAGCTAGTTCCTTTAAATCTTGTTACGAATTTTGAACTGATTTCGGAAATGGCATTAGCTTTTATTGCTTTTTCAATAGGATCAGAATTTAAACTATCCTATCTAAAAAGAATTGGGCTGACTCCCATAATAATTGCAATTTTTGAGGCATTAGCAGCTACTTTTCTGGTATCTATAGTATTGATTCTTTTTGGAGTTAAAACTGAGATTGCATTACTATTAGGTGCTATTGCAGCTGCCACAGCACCTGCAGCCACAATAATGGTGGTAAGGCAGTATAAAGCAAAGGGCCCTGTAACTGAAACATTACTAAGTGTTGTAGCACTTGATGATGCGGTTGCACTCATGGCCTTTGGTTTTGCTGTAGCAATAGTAAATTCATTGATGCACCCAGGTGAGGTTAGTGTTTTAATGTCAATTGTTTCACCGTTTATTGAGATTATTGCCTCTGTTTTATTAGGTTTTCTGCTTGGTATTCTGTTTACCCTTCCGCTACGCTATTTTAAAAAGGATTCTAACAGGCTAATTATAACAGTAGGCTTTATATTCTTAGGAACTTCACTTGCTACTATGTTGAATTTATCCCCACTATTGCTGTGTATGTGCATGGGTGCAATGTTAGTTAATATTAGTCATTCAGGAGAAAATATTCTGAAACTGGTAGATAATATCACAGCTCCTATTTTTTTGATGTTCTTTGTTGTTTCTGGTATGGAACTTAATATTACTATTCTGCCGCAAATTGGATTTATAGGCATAATCTATGTTATTTGTCGTGTAATTGGCAAGGTGACTGGTGCCTACATCGGTGCAGTAATTATGAAAGCTCCGGAAACTGTCAAAAAGTATATTGGGTTTACCCTTATTCCACAGGCTGGTGTTGCCATTGGTCTTTCTTTAATTGCAGCTCAAATTTTGCCTGAATTTGGACAAACCATTCGCGCAGTTATTCTCAGTGGGACCTTTATTTATGAGCTAATTGGTCCTGCAATTACAAAGGTTGCTCTAAAGAGGGCAGGAGAAATTAATGAATTACATGCTTAAAAGCCAGAGAAGGATTATAAAACATGTCTACACCATTGCTAAACAGTTATTGAACAATATATCGTCAATAACTGTCTAGCTTAACACCTTTTTAGAAAATATTAAAAATTTTTAAAACAGGCACTTTGTAATTTATACATATACATAGCACCTGTTTTAATTCATAATTATTTAATTATCATCATTACCACCTTGCCCCCAAATTCGATGCTCTTATCAAGATAAATTTCCACCTGATTATTTAAAGCTCCTTTTGCAAGCTTCGATATGCCTACCGCATCCCAGACACTTCCATTTCCAAGCTCATACACTGCTAAATCTTTATGATAGCTATATGTCCTTCCATTTAAACGAATTCTTGAGGAATCTATCGCATCAATGCTTGATATAGTAGCATATGGGATTAATTGTTTTTCTACTGTAAGTATTTTATCCTCCGATATTCTGGTCTTTACAACAGAACCTGAATTTATACCCATAGCTGTGCTTGTGTAGGTATATTCTTTTCCATTAATCATAATGCTTATAGTTTGAATTACACTAGCTCCAGAGGAAGTTGTCTTTACTATTCCGTTTACTATTCCATAGGCATATTGCTCATCTCGAACATTGTCTACAAATAAAACGTCAATATCTCCAAAATCGCCTGTTCTATGAACATAACGCACCTTTCCCATTTCCAGCTTTCCGTTTGGGAGGTCTGACCATCTTAGAACAGATGCATCATTCTTCCTTCCATATATATTATTAATTTGATTGAAAATGACTATATTATCTGCTGCATAAGAGCTATCCAACATTCTCTCATCCTTGTTGACTCCAAATACAAGATTACTGTCAGAGGTTGATTCAACAGATGACAGCAATATAGTATCATACTTAGTTCCATCGCTTAAAATGCTGTACTTTCCCAGTCCGCCTTTTAGTAATGACTTGTCTTCTAGCGTAACATATGTTTTTTCACTTCCATCAGTATGCAGCAAGGTAACAAAGCATGTAATATCGCCAAAATCCTGGATATCAACAGATTCTTCCTTATATGCATCAAGAACCAGTACATAGTTTTCATTTATTCCTGTACCATTTAAAATTATGTCAACAGCCTTGCCATCTATGCCCAAAAGGATTGTAGCCCTGCTGTCAACCTCTATATTGCCTGACAAATTTACTTTGTATTTTGGGAAGTAGCTGCTTAGCTGATAGCTTTGATTATCTATTGAGATTGTTTCAGGAGATAACTTGTTTGGTAAGACAGCAGTTATCTCTCCTGACATTTCATTATTATAAACCTCTATATATCCATTCTTTCCCCATATATCAGTTGCTTCATATATAACATTGTTTACTTCAAGCATCGCCGAAGTGATACTCTTTCCTCCACGGGTTATCGGCTTGTTACCATATAGCTGCTCCAAATAATGTCCTAACATTTGGCTTGTTGCAACCAAAGGCTCCGAATATACAGGATCTAAAAGAACTGCAAATTGAGCTTCTCCAGCTTTATAGCCAATTACTATAGAGGAGTTGGTATTGACCGCAGCTGCAACTGTGCTAAAATCTACTTTTTCACCATTATAATAGTATTGAACATTTTGAGGCAGCGTTGTCTGATTACCTCCATTTTGTATTACTACTCCTGATGAAAAGATTTTTACAGACACATTTGTATATTCCATTTCGCACATTGCAAGCTTAGTAATAGCTCCCTTCTCAATTCTTGCAATATACTTCTTACCAGCATCTGGAACAGCTACACCATCTTTAAGATAATATACCCCTGTATCTGTTAAAACTCTCTTGGAATCCAAGTCTTTTCTAATTGTACCGTTTTCAAAAACTATTATATTTTTAAATACGCCTGTTGTTTCAACATATAGCTTGGAGTCACCTTTAATCTCGCTTTGCAGCAGTCTTTGAAGCATAACTGCCATTTGCTTTCTAGAAACAGAATCAGATGCCTTATATGGAATTCCTTCAAATATATCTAAGTTCTCCATGAGAGTTAGATAGTTGTAAGGCCAATTTCCGCTTAAATCATTGTCTGTATAACCTAGCAGCTTCCCCAAAACAACGGCAGCTTGTGAATATGTAACTGCATCTGTTGGATGAAATAAACCATCAGGCATGGATTTCAAGTATCCAAATGCGTTAACAGCCCCAATATATCCATTTGACCAACGATCTCGTTTTACATCCTTAAATAAGCTGTTATTCTTATACGTCGCAGCCTTACTCTCTTGACCACTTATGTAAAGTATTACTTTAGCAAATTCTTCACGGGTAACAGGTCTCTCAGCCCCAAGGTCACCGGCTGAGTTTCTAGAAAACACTCCCAGCGATTCAAGCTGCTCTAATTGTTGTAAATCACTTGCTGCAGCAGAACCATTAGAATCGGCTGATATTGCCGTCATTATACTTGCAAGCACAATTACGAGCGACATTAAAAAAACAATATAACGTTTCATCTCTATATCTCCTCTCCTATTCATGTCTTAGTGCAGTAATAGGATTTAAACGTGATGCCTTATTTGCAGGAAACATTCCAAATATTACTCCTATTACTAAAGAAATACCAAAAGCGATTATCATCCACATAGGAGAATATACAGAAGGTACTATTCCTATCCTTCCGATTAGCCAAATTGCAGCTATTCCAAGCAGCAACCCGATTACTCCTCCTATTCCTGTAACGATAAGGGCTTCAATTAAAAATTGTGTCAGTATGTTCCTCCGTTTGGCACCAATAGCCTTGCGTATTCCAATCTCTCTTGTTCTTTCAGTTACAGATACAAGCATAATGTTCATTATTCCTATACCTCCGACAAGTAACGAAATAGCTGCTATTCCACCTAGCACCGTCATCATAGTACCAGTAACTGAACTAAGTGTTTCTAAAGTTTGAGCCGCATTGTTAATACGAAACATATCGCTGCTTCCATATATTTTAGTTAAATATTCAGAAATGATATTCATAACTGAGTCAACATCCTCTGCAGAAGCAGCCAAAAAAGAGTAGTTTCTTATATTCGCATTTTTCATCAACCTTTGAGCAGTAGTAATCGGTATTATAATTTGATCATCAGAAGTACCTTGTTGACCAGTATTCAATTCATTTAAAACTCCAACTATTACAAAAGCTTGGTTCTCAATTTTAATTGTTTTTCCAAGAGGATCTTCGTCAGCAAAAAGTTCCTCTTTTACTCTGGAGCCGATAACAGCAATCTTTTGCCTAAAATCATTATCTAAATCAGTTATGTAACGCCCAAGTGCTACATCCTGTTTGCTTATTTTTGAATAGTCATAGGTAGTTCCTCTGACAGTTGTATCAACACTATCTCTACCCGACTTAACTGTAAATTGACTGGTAATCAGTGGTGCCATCGCAACAATCTTCTGTTCATTTTGTGTTGCGAATTCCTGTAACTCCTGCAGTGTTATATCACGATTGGTGTTTCTCCCAGTGATTGTTACTTGTATCAACTCTGTACCTAGTGCAGAAATTCTGTCAGTTATCTGTTTTGTGCTCCCTTCCGCAAAAGCTACCGCCGATATTACTGCAGCAACACCGATTATTACGCCTAGCATCGTCAGAAAAGAACGTACCTTATTGGAACGAATACTTTTAACCGCCATCCTGAACGCCTGCCAGATTCCCATGCTATGACACCTCCTTGTCTTCAACTATGCATCCATCCAGAATCCTTAAAATCCTATTTGCTTGATTGGCTATATGGTCATCATGGGTTATCAATACAATTGTATTTCCTTGCTTATGTAAATCATTAAATAACTGCATTATCTCTTGTCCTGAACGAGAATCAAGATTTCCAGTTGGCTCGTCAGCAAGTATCAAAGGAGGATTGCTAACCAATGCACGAGCTATTGCAACACGCTGCTGCTGACCCCCTGAGAGCTCAGTTGGAAAGTGGTTAAACCTATCCTCAAGTCCAACACTTATCAATGCCTCTTTTACCCTGCCTAACCTTTCCTTTGCGGAGCAGCCCATATAGATAAGAGGCAGCTCTACATTCTCAAAAGCTGTAAGCTTAGATACCAAATTGAAGCCTTGAAATATAAAACCAATTTTTGTACTCCTGATTTCTGCCTGTTGATTGTCATTAAGAGTACTTACTTCAATTCCGTCTAGCTTATATGATCCAGAAGTAGGAGTGTCAAGGCAGCCAATAAGATTCATCAGTGTAGATTTACCTGACCCTGAAGGTCCTACTATAGAAACAAAAGACTTTGGTGGAATATGGAGGTTTACTCCATCCAAAGCTTTAACCATGCTTTCTCCCATTTGATAGTGTTTAGTCAGCATCTCTGTCCTTATCATTACTGTCCTCCACTTCGAGGTGTATTACCACTTCCACCAATAGATGGTATTCCAACTACCCCTTTCGTAGGGTTATTAAAGCTGCTTCCTTGACTTTGTGAGTTTTGTGTAGATGTTGCACTTGCAGTTATCTGCGGAAGCACCACGATGTCACCTTCATTCAAGCCTTCTAATATCTCCATATAGCTTTCATTATGTATACCTACAGTAACCTTAACCTGCACAGCCCCTTTATAATAGGAATTAATTCCAGCAACATTTCTGCTTGCTGCTGTTCCCTGATTTTTAGTGGTTTGAGTGGTATTTCCTTGCCCTGACGTTTTTGAGCGCTGTCCTCTAGCTGAAGCTTCTGGGGAAGCTGTACCATTGGTCGTAGATGCAGCAGATGAACCTTCACGTTTAACCCATACGGTATAATTTGCTCCTCTCTTTTGAACAGCTTCAAGAGGTACCATAAGAGCATTTTCTTTCTTTTCTACCTGTATTACTCCATCCACATTCATACCAGACCTTAAGCCCTCACTGTTCATAATTGAGATAGATATGGGGTAACTGGTTACTCCATTGTTAGAGGTTCCTTCCAGGGCAACAGATGAAACTATACCCTTCAGTGGATTGGTTGCAGTATCTTCTAATGCCTCAACTGTGACATTAACCGCCTGTCCTTTCTTAACCTGACTTACATCTAATTCATCTATATTTACAGTAAAGCTGAACTGGTTTGTATCTATTAAAACAGCTACATTGGTTCCAACCTTTACATTATCCCCTTGTGCGATATCTTCAACAGAGATAATATTTCCATCAAAGGGTGCCACGATTTTATATTTGTCAAAGTCTAATTGTGCTTGTTCAAGATCGTACTTTGCTTCTTCCCATTGTAAACGTGCACTTTCCAATTCCATGGGCAAACCATCATTAATAATTGTCAGCAGCAGTTCTCCTGCTAACACCTTTTGATCTTCGTTTATATAAAGTTTTTCTATAGTGCCTGAGCTTTGAGCTTTAATTATTTCTTCTTTAATTGCTTCCAGTGCAACCTGTTCACTTGTCAGAACTCCATCCGATGTACTGATTTCAGCCCAAACATTAACACCTGTTTTCAAAGCTCCTGGGTTCTGAATTAAAAGTGTAACCTCTAAGTCGTCCCCTATTTGCCTTGTTTTTTCTATTTTAGCTGGAAGAGTTGAAGAAAACTCGGGAATATGAAGCTGTATACTATTAGCCCCCTTCAAGCTTACAGATGATGTATTTGCAAACTGCACTCTTGCTAAAAGACTTGAATCATTTGCAATTGTCAAAAGCGTTACTCCACTGTTTATATTATCTCCAGCCTCATAAGAGATTCCTGTTACTTTTCCACTAAATGGTGCCTTTAAGTTTAGACTTGATACTTGATTTTGCTGTTCAAGATAAGTTTGCTCCTTTTGCAAAACAGTGTTTTCCATTTTCTTTAGAGCCAATTCCGCTTCTCTAGACTCTAATACTAAAAGTACATCGCCTGCCTTTACTGCTTTTCCTTCCTCCAAATAATTCTCAATTAATTTCCCACTCACTTCTGTTGTCAACTCAGCTCTCGCATCTGATGAAACCGCTCCCGAGCCAGACAAGGTTATTTCCATTGTTCCCTTTACTACCGTTGCAGTTCTTTGAGTTGATGCAGTATTTGAAGCTTGAATGGCACTGAGACTCAAAAATCTCAATCCAATAAAAGATATCACTAGGACAACAGAAACTATGGCTATCGCCAGCCATCTTTTTTTAGGATTTTTTGCTAGCTCCCACCACTTTTTTATAGGAACTGCTGCTAGCTTTGACCACCTTTTTGCATAAATCATTGCCCGTTCCCACAATCTTTTTATTTGATCCAAAAAAACCGCCTCCATATAATCTAGCTTTGTTTAATATTGATTTTGTTTAGTACCTTTTTTCACTAAATACATAAGACTAAAACCTTCACATAATGCAAGCTTTATACCTTGGTTTTATTAATAAATATAACGCCTATTGGTTATATTTTATAGAATAGCATTAATATGTAACAATTTTATACCAGTTTTGTGTCAGTTATGTGTCGGCTATTTATATTAATAGACTATACGGTGCAGTTAATTATCACATTAATTAAGGATGATGAAGAGATATACATTATATAAGTATTTATTGTAGGTGTTATGACCTTCAAAAGCCTAAATGAATACATAAAAAAACTTCCTTTCATAATCAATTAAAAGGAAGTCATTGGTGAACAATAAGTGGCAAGAAAGCCCTTTGAAAAGTAATCATAAGAATTATATATTTCTATAGACAGGAATGTTATTCAAAAGCAAAAAGAACCCCGTCCCCACCGCTTCTTCCTGTTGCTCCTTAGGGCTTGACCATGATTTTAATAACATCTTCTGTCCTTTCTTTAAAAATATCTAAAGCCATTTCAATGTCATCTAAAGACATTCTATGAGTAATTAAAGCACTTAGGTCGATTTTTCCTTCTTGAATATATTTCATTAGTTCGGCTTTATAATTTAAACTTCCAAGTCCCATATTTATGCTGATATTTTTAAAGAAAACTTCATTAATAGGAAGTGTAATAGGTGTTCCTACGATTCCTGCTAAGGATACTCTTCCTCCAATACCTACACATCGAACAGCTTGTTCAATTGTGGTTTGAGACCCTGCTGCATCCACTGCTACATTTGCTCCTCTTCCTTCTGTAATTATATTAATTTTGCTAAGCACTTCCTCTTCACTTGCATGAATAATATGTGTAGCTCCTAATTTTTTCGCTGTATTTAATCTGAATTTATCCTTTCTTCCTACAACAATAATCATGCCTGCATTTAATAGCTTAGCACATGCTATAGTACATAGACCTACTGGACCAGCACCAAAAACTACAAGGGTTTCTCCCTTTTTAAAATTACTATTTAAAAGAGATGCATATCCTGTAGATAATATATCTGAAATAAAGATTACTTGTTCGTCAGTTAACTCACTTGGTACTGCGAGTAAACAGCTATCAGCATATGGAACCCGTATATATTCTGCATGAGAGCCTGACAAATTACCTCTTTCAATTCCCGAACCATGAACTGCTCCATTTAAACAATGAGAGGAAAATCCTATTTTGCAGTGATGGCATTTTCCGCAATAAGGAGCAGGTGGCCCAATAACTCGATCTCCTTTTTTAAAGTTTTTTACTTCATCACCAACTTCTTCAATTAATCCAACATATTCATGACCTAATACATACCCAGGTGTAGAGGGTATGATTCCATCAATTAAGTGGATATCACTTCCGCAAATTGTAGTTAATGATATTTTGATAATAACATCTGTAGGATTCTTAATCTTTGGTTTTTCTACTTTTCTGAATTCTGCTTTGTTGTGCTTTACTAAAAATAGACCTTTCATAAACAATAATCACATCTTTCGTATTTATTTTTTATACAAATATGATTTTATCATAATTTTTATATAAAAGTAAATAATATGTAATATTAAATTACTAATACGTATGTGAAATGGCGAATAATTTATCAGCTAGAACCCCCTGTGATTGATGAGAAATCACAAGGTTTTGTTGTAAAGATAAAGAACAAAAAGGTGCCGTGCACGACAGATAGACAGTTATTGGACAATATATCAGCAATAACCGTCTAACTGTCGGGCCTGGCACTTTTAGTTATACTATAAATCCCTATTCTTCTTCTTCTTAAGCAATCCCGATGTATCAAGACTTTCAGCCTTTGGCACCTGCTTCTCTTTAGGCTTACTACTCTTCGCCTGTTCAGTTTGCACTTCTGTCTCTACAACCTTCACTAGCTCTGGCTTCTTCTCCTTCTTTGGCTTTATTGTAAGCAAAGCAGGCTTTTTCTTTTCTGGTATAAGCTTTGACCTAATTAGTACCAGCTTATCCTCCAGTTTATTTAGAGGAAGGTTCAACCTTCTAAGTGCAATGTCTATAAGGAATATTATAAGTGCCAGTATAAGCAGAAAGGGTGTGATATCCACCGCTCCGAATATATCCTCCATTTTTCCCTTGTAAACATCCTCAGGCTTTTCTATATATATTGCTCCTACTTCCTTTGCTAGCCTTTCTACGTTGTCATTCTTTTGATCCAGCCTGTATTCGGGAGAATATTGAATGGATATTCCTGTGCTTGCCGCTCCCACGGTCTCTCCATTTTTCTTCTGTAGTACCTTAATAAGATATGCTCCTTGATCCTTTATTTCAAAGGAACCGCTGTATTGTCCAGGTACAGTAGGATAAAGCACTATCTCTTGATTTCCCATTTCTGGTGAAACGACTATTGCTGTTGTCTCCATCTGCTCTGTTTCATTATTGGCTGCCACATTAATTATACCTTTACCCCCCTGCTGCACTACTTCTGCTGTCAAGTCTTCGCTTTCATATTTTTCTATAGTCCAGTTTATCATGTTTTGCCAAAGCTTAATGTTTTCACTCCAGCTTACATAGTTTGCACTCCATTTGCCAGATATGTCTGAGTTCCAGGCTATGGTCTTACCCAAACCATACTGCCATACAGTAAGTATAGGATCATCCTGGTCACTGGCTAGCAACACTCTTGCAGTGCTTTTAGGTGTTGCTGCCACATAGCCTAGTAAAGATGGCAGTCCCTGAGAGGACACGTCAGCTATTATATTGTGCTGGTTTGTCAAAACAGGCGTAAACTCTCTGTTGTTTAGGTATGCTTTGGCTGCCATGAAGGTTTCCTTGGCAAATATCCTTGGAATGTTTGTACCTTCATCTGTTTGATAAAACCTACCATTTGCAGCCTTTGCAATGCTCTCCAGCAGTGTTACATCAGCACCTTGTCCAACAGCAACTGTAGAAGCTGTTATATTTTCCTTTTTCATTTTCTCAGTCAGTGCCTCATAGCCGGTTCTTTCTGCCTGACCATCTGTCAGCAATATAATATGCTTAATCTTGGCATTTACCTTGCTTATGGCTTCATAGCCTTCTTCTAAGGCTGGTATTATACTGGTTCCACCTCCTGGTCTGATTGTTCCTATATCATCTCTTATAGCCTCTGGGTCTGTAGCCTTTATAGGCTCTACTACCCAGTAAACTGTATCATCAAAGGTCAGAACTCCGATTGTATCCTTCTCTCTCAAGGAGTCAAGGGTTCTGGCAGCAGCTTCCTTGGCAAGATCCAGCTTAGTAATACCGCCCCTTCCCTCTGTCATACTTCCTGATTTGTCTATTACTAGCACAATTGCCATGTCTGGAATTTCCTTCTTACCCTTAAGCTCCATGTTTACAGGCAACACCTTCTCTAAAGGTGTCTTGAAGTAGCCTCCTAGAGCAAAGGAATTCTCTCCTCCTGTTGCAATCATACCGCCGCCTAAGTCCCTTACATAGCTTTCTATAGACTTTAGGAAGCCCTCGTTTAGGTTATCCGAGGATACATTACATAGAATAACTGATTTGTACTTAGAAAGCTCCTCTAGAGTGCTTGGAGCATAATATGCATCAACCTTGTCGTATTCAATCCCTGAAGCTTGCAGTATCTTTACTGTTTCGTCTGCTTCTCCAGCAAGGTCTTCCAGCACAAGTACCCTTGGCTTATCCAAAACATTTGTAAAGGTAGAGGCTTCGTTATTTCTATTGTCCGTATCCACATCAGGCTCTAGCACTGCACGATAGCTTTTAAAGCCGCCAACATCTGCTATATCCCTGAAAACAAAGCGATTGCTTCCCTTTTGCAGCTCTATTCTCTGGTCAGCTACCTTTTCTCTTCCGCTAATTAGAGTAAGCTTTGCACCAGTTTTCACTTTGCTGTTTATGTTAACAATAATGTTAAATTGCTCACCTATTCTGAGCCTTTGTGGCACTACAATACTTTCCACTGCCGCTTCCTTATCAACATTGTGTGTGAGCTTATGTATCTTAAGCTCGATTCCCTGCTCAAGCAGTGTAGCTGCAAGACGTGCACTGTTTCCTGAGTTTTCCTCAGCATCAGTTAACAGTACTATTCTTTTCTTGCTGTTTTGGGGCATCAAGGAAATAGCTGTATTTATGGAGCCTTCAATATTTGTATATAGCCCTCTTGTATCACTTTCTATCTTTCCAAATATAGTATCCTTAGCTACAAAGCTCTCAATCTGTGCGTTATCCCCGAAGGATACAACACCTATCTGATCCTTGGAGGTTTTCTCCTTTATTGATTGTCTTATGAAATCCTCTATATAGAGCCGATCACCTTGCATACTATCAGAGGCATCTGCTACGAATATAGTAGTTGTTGTATCTACGCTCCACCTAAAGCTCATACCTGACAAAGCTAGTATCATCAAAATCATAAACAAGCTTCTACAAAATGTTACGAGCTGCTTTCTCAGCTTGTACATATTTGTCAGCTTTTTGGAGGTATACCATACAAACAGCAAAGCTACAGGTATTAATAGTAGCATGTAAAGCTTTTGAAAACTAATAACCACGAATATACACCACCCATTCTACAGCAGCAAGCAGCAGCACCAGTATAATCAACCAAGCCGCGATTCTTCTGCCTGTTATAAAAGCTTTGCCATCCTCTATAGTTCCATTCTCTGATGCCTGTTGTATCAATGTGTTTGATTCTGTGTCACTGGGATAATTCACTGCAAACAAAGATTGCAACTCTTGACCTTCCAGCTTCTGAACCAATTTATAAATTCCAACCTCCTCGGTATCCTCAAAAGGAAGTATGGGGTATTTCAGCTCTACATCATATGTCTTTTTCGCTGCACTTTCCACAAAGGCAGATTTTGCATCAGGCATAGGGTTCAGAGCCACTGCTTCACCGCTTTTGTATACAGACTTTTCTCCCATGGAAACATTTATAAGATAGCCTGCTATGCTGTGCATGAAAATAGGATATTCTGGAGTAAGCACAAAGTCACTATTGTGCAAGTCAAACGCCAGTACCGCGACTTTTCTGTCCTTAGTTTGCCCTATAAAAGCGGCGACATTACCCTCTACATCCAGAAGCTTATCTGCCCAATATGGTACCTCTATGCTTTTTAGCTTTGAAACTCCAAAGCTAGTGTTCTGTATAAACTTAGTAAGTAAGTGCTGTTCTGCCTTTGCACTTCCGCCCTCTATCTCACCTGCCACATTAATTATTCCGTTACCAATACCAATACCGGTCGGTGGATTTATGAGCATAATACTACCCTTGACAGGTAGCTTTTCAGGCATATTACTGTCATATATATAAAGATCATATTCCCCTTGAATTTCATCTCCGGGGTTTGATTTATAAAGCTCTATGTTATTAATTATAGAAAAAGCTTTTTCGATAAAAAGATTGCTCTGTGAAACAAGCATTACCTTCTGCAGCTTTGATGGCTTGACAATGTCAAACACCATATTGTCATTATTCAATCCATCTAAGCTTGAGCTGTTTATTTCAGCCCAAACATAGGTCACGTCCTTACCCTCACCTTCAGACATAAAGGTTTTAGTTTCCCCTGCTTTTAGCTCCACTCTTTTTATATCAAATACGTTTTCATTGCTGTATACTGTAACTTCTCTTGCTGTATCAGTGCTGCCATGATTTGTCAGTCTAATAAGCAGCTTAAGCTTTCCATCCTTTAAGGTATGAGTAATCATATCAAGGCTAATATTATCTACAGGCTTTGATACACTGACAAGCTCCCCGTTTATGCCCTCTAGGTTTACTCCGCTGTCAGTATAAAAAGCGGCCTTGTAGGTCAGAGCTTGCTTTGATAATGCCTTTACCATAGATACTGCATCATTTATATCACCACTTGAATTTGTTGCCTTAATAGCATTTATTTTGCGTAAAGCCTCCAGCTTATCAGTTGTATTGTTTAGCTCCACCTTTGGCTGCTTGCCTGAGGAAATAACTGTTATTTGAGTCCCCGTAGCTGAATTTTTTACCAATGCCGCAGCCAAGTCTTTAGCTTTTGTCAGCCTTGTGCTTTGGTTATACACAGCGTTCATACTGCCCGTGTTGTCTATTACCACAATAAGGTTTGAGTAATCCGATCCCCGGAGCTGGAGAAAAGGATCTGCTAAAGCAAGTATCAAAAGCAGTGTAGCCAAAAGCTGTAGCAATAAAAGTAGGTTTTTCTTCAGCTTTTGCCAAGGAGTATTTACCTCAATATCCTTTAACACCTGCTGCCAAAGATAAACGCTGGAGATTTCCTGCTCTTCAAATTTTTGCTTTAATATATACATCATTATGATTAAGGGTATCGCTGATAAAAACCATAATGCCCATGGCGCAAATAGTTTCATATAATCATCCTTTATTTTCGATTTGCAGCTTACTACCTAATAACTCCTGTTTCCGTAAACTGCTCAAATACTATCTTTTCTATGGGGTCCGCAGATGATACTTGGATATACGAGGCTCCCAGTCTGCTGCAAAACTCTCTTATTTGATTGTTAAACTCACTTAGCTTAGCTTGATATTGCCTTAAAAGTGCAGGCGTAACAGCTACATCCATAACCTTGCCTGTCTCAGAATCCAGCAGGCGGACTTGTCCTTCTAGCTCTGGCTTTAACTCTTCCGGTGACAATATATGAATCAAAAACACGTCCTGTTTCTTATAAAGCAAGTATTTTACAGCGTCCTCAATACCTCCAGAAGTGAAAAAATCAGAGATTATCACCGACATACCTCTGCTTCTAAAATCCTTTTTCTTGATACTAGCATTTATATCAGTAGCCCCAGTAAAGCTGATGTTTTCCAAAAAGGCAATACATCTGTCAAACATACTTCTGCCTGTTACAGCAGTAGACTGCTTAATAGCTTCACTGTTTATGCTATTTATACATACTCTATCAAGGTTGTTTAATGCCAAAAATGACAGAATCCCTGCAAGCTTAAGAGAAAGCTCTGATTTCTTAGGACTGCCGTAGCTCATGGATTTGCTGGAGTCAACAAATATATTAATCAAAGCTTCCTGTTCCTCCATAAATAGCTTAACGAACAGCTTGTCAAAACGCCCATATGCATTCCAGTCAATACGTCTGAAGTCGTCTCCTGTGGTATACTCTCTAAAATCAGAGAACTCTACAGAGCTTCCTTTACTGCGGGACTTTCTGTTGCCGCCTCCGCCTTCAGACATAAGCATTCTCACATTTATGGCTATAGTGTCCAATTTCTTTAAAAACTCTGTGTCAAATATTCTTTCACTCATATATCCACCCGCTATTCAATACGACTAATCTATTTTAACTGCTTCTAGCAGTTCAGTTATCAAATCATCAGTAGTAATACCGTCAGCTACTGCATCGAAGTTCAGGAAAAATCTGTGTCTTAGAGCCGGGTATGCCACATACTTAATATCCTCAAAGGAAACATTGTATCTTCCTTCCATCAATGCCCTGGCTCTGGAGGTTCTGATTATAGCTTGCGCTGCTCTTGGGCTGGCACCAAACCTTATATATTTCTTTGAAGCTTCAGGAGCTCCTTCTATTTCAGGGTGAGTTGCCATGACAAGTCTTAGGGCAAATTCCTGCACCGCTTTAGCTATGGGCACCTCATTTATTATCTGTCTCATTTCTAATATTTTTTCGCCATTCACTACTTTTTCAAGCTCAATAGTAATATTGCTAGTGGTTATATCGATTATATCCCTCAGTTCCTCATAGGTAGGGAACTTAACTGAGAGCTTGAATAAAAATCTATCCATCTGTGCTTCAGGTAATGGATATGTACCCTCCATCTCAATTGGGTTCTGGGTTGCCAACACCATAAATGGCTGTGAAAGGCTGTAGGTTGTCTTGCCTACTGTTACAGTCTGTTCCTGCATTGCTTCTAGTAGTGCTGACTGAGTTTTTGGAGTTGCTCTGTTTATTTCATCAGCCAACACAAGGTTTGCAAATATAGGCCCCTTTTGAAACTCAAATCTACTTTCTCCACCTTGACCCTTTACAATGATGTTGGTACCTACTACGTCTGCAGGCATTAGGTCAGGAGTAAACTGTATTCTAGAGAAGGAAAGCTCCATAACCTTTGCCAGGGTCTTTATAAGCTGAGTCTTACCAAGTCCTGGCACACCCTCTAAAAGCACATTTCCCCCTGCTAATACAGATAAAAGCACTTGTCTTACAATATCCTTCTGGCCTATTATGGCCTTACCTACTTCATTCTCAATGTTTTTTATAGTAGCTACTAAGCCTTGAATTTGCTTTTCATCTAATTCCATTGTTATCCTCCTGTAGTATACTTTGTTTGTTGGTTTATATTAACGGGATGACACTTGGTCATCTCCTACTAATCCTCCAATGAGCTAAAGTAATCCTTAACTAAGTCCTTCATGCCTGCGGGTATATCTGTAGAGTTCATACTATCAAGTGCTTCCTGCTTATATTCTCCAAAAACCTGATTGTAAGGCACAGAGTCTCCTCTTATAGTTTGAGACTTGTCTGTTGTCATCTGTTCTGAGCTTCCGCCATTATCCTTCTGCCCTGTAAGATTTGACTGTTCCCCTTCTCCACCTAGAGTTTTGGAGGTAAATATCTGTTCATACTCTCCCATTTTCTTGATAGAACCATCCTTTTTCTGTATTCCTCCACTTGTACCTGGTTCAATGGGTGTAGGATTTTCTTCACCCATGTCAGTACCTTCGCCTACTCCGCCACCATTGCCTTGACCTGGGTTTTGTCCTTGACCCTGTCCCTGTCCTTCGCCTTGTCCCTGACCATTTGCCTGATTACTGCCAGTTAGTTGACCGTTGTCACCTTCCTGCCCACTGCTTTTGTCACCACTTTGTTCTCCGTTTTGCTGTTCTTGCTTCATTTGGTCAAGCTGCTTTGAAAGCTCCTCCAAGGCCTCTCTCATATTAGCATCAGACATTAGGTCAGATATACTGTCAGAGAGCTGTTCTAAGGACTCAGATACATCTCCAAGCTCACCGTCTGCAAGCTTTTGTGACAATTCACTTAGAGCCTGTGCTAGCTTAGGGTCTGCTTTTACCTGTTCTGACAGCTCTGAAAGCTGTTTAGCCAGCTGCTTTAACTGCTCCTTATCCATTTTCTTTAGTGCTTCGGCAGTTTGCTTTATGCTTTCCTTTATCTGCTTTTCATCATTCTTTTTTATCAAGTCGGATAATGGCTTAGTTGCCTGATTTTGAGCTAGTGTATTGGTAAGCTTCTCTAAGTTTTCCTTACTATCTGTATATTTATCGCTTAGAAATTCAAGCTTTTTTTCTGATTTTTGTAATGCCTTTTCTATATCCTTTTGACTTTTTGCTGTCGAAAGCTCTTTCCTTAGCTCCTGTAGCTTTGTCTCTACTTCCTTTTTCTGTTCCTCTGTCAGCTTTGAATTCTTGTTTACCTTTTTTGCTATTTGATCTATCTTTTTTTGCTGATTAGCTATTTGTTGATTGAGCTTGTTTAGCTCTCTTGCTTTATCTGCCATCGGATTTGGTATAAATGCAGAAAACAACAATGCAGACATCAGCACGATACATATTGTCAAATATCTTTTATTTGGCTTTATAGGTAGTGACTTCTTGACATTAACGCTCTTCAAGTGTCTTAGAGCATCTTCCTTCTCCAGCACTGCAAAGGTGGATTGCTCTCCTATAAGCTCAACTGCTGTCAGTGTACGTTCCTGAAGACCTAATCCATCAATCTTAAGAGCTGCTTTTCTGTTGCTAGGTGCCTTAAAGGCTCCATAAATGACTCCGAGCAGCGAAGCTGCCAGAACTCCCACTGAGACCTTTGTATATACAGCATATATTGGTATAAGCCTTGCCAGCAAAGCTGCCAGAACTGATAGAATCAAGGCTGCAACTGTTGCTTTGATTGAGTAATCCAATATTATGCTGCTGTGTATTCTATCTTTTATCTTTCTAAATATTTGAAGTATTTCTCTGTCCAGCTTGCTCATATAAATCACTTCCATTTTTTTTATTTTTGTTTATTCGTGATGACACTAGCGACATTTATAATATATTATAAATCCGCTTTGATTATCCCCTACTACGTTTTAGGAAGGAGAATATACTTTTTCTTATGGGGTTTATCTTATAGGATGCCAGAAATAGTGCTATTGCTGTGATGCCTAAATCTACATAAATATTAATAAGCCATGGAGCTGTACCTTTACTTACAGATTGAAGTCCAGGAATAAAATTAAGTCCTCCAGACTGTCCCCCAAACTGTTCTATAAGTAGTGAGCTAAATCCTGCCAAAGGGTTTGCATAAAAAAGCGGGAAAAAGCCTTGATAATCATAGTTGTAGAATATCCTTATATAAAACACCGCAATGAAAATGGTTCCAAAACACATAAGTAATCCCAAAGCATAAGTAAGTACAGTAGCCGCAATGGTTTTTTTCACGTAGGTGGAGAAAAATATCCCTATGCTGCCTGCCATTATTGCGGTAACAATATAAAAACCAAATAACTGTGCTATCTCTATTACTGATATCCCTCCATATAGAAATACAATAGAGAACATTGGTATTGATGCAATTATAAGTAATATCGCATGACTCATGGAAGCTAAAAGCTTGCCTATTATTATGGTTCTTGGTCTAAGTGTCGTGCATAATATTAAGTCTAGAGTCTGCCTCTCCCTCTCCCCAGCTATAGCTCCGGAGGTTAAAGCAGGTACTATAAACAGTATAAGTATAAACTGTATTACAGCTATGCCAGTATATGCACCTATTGAAAACTGAGGATTTATGGTAGATGAATACATGTCATTGGTATTCATATAGGTTATAAATAGTGCAACTGCCGCCAATATTAAGAGGTATGCTCCAATTATGCCTGCTGCTTTCCAGCTTCTCATTTTTACCTTTATTTCTTTTAGAAGTACAGGATTTATAATCATCTTTCCTCTTCCCCCTTTGTCACCTTCATAAATACATCCTCTAGATTTCCATCTAGCTGTGTAAAGGTTACAACAGGTATAGACTTATTCACTAAAGTGGTCAGAACTCTACTAAGCTCCTCGTCTCCTGCATCAAAGCCTGCTTGGATTGTATTTTCTCCTGTTGTTATTTTTTCAATGAAGGGGAACTCCTTCAATATCATTACTGCATCATCAAGCCTGTCATTTACCTTTATCTTAACTACCTTCTTACTATATATCTGCTGCATAATTTCCGAAACCGTTCCATTTATTACCAGATTGCCATTGTCTATTATGCCTATGCTAGTGCACATTTCAGCAAGCTCTGAAAGTATATGGGAGCTTATGAGTATTGTTTTTCCCATATCCTTTAAATTCCTTAGTATAGCTTTCATTTCTACTCTAGCTCTTGGGTCTAGACCAGAGGCAGGTTCATCAAGTATCAGCAGCTTTGGATTGTGTATAAGGCTGCGGGCAAGACAAAGCCTTTGCTTCATCCCTCTTGACAAATTATCTACGTAAGCTTCTCTTTTGTGTGCTAAATCAACTAGCTCCAACAAATCCGTGATAATCTTTTTCTTATCCTTTTCTTTTATTTTATATATAGAGGCATAAAAGTCTAGGTACTCATCCACCTTTAGGTCATCATATACGCCGAAGAAATCAGGCATATAGCCTATCTTTTCCTTTACCCTTCTGTTATTCTTAAAAGCATTAACTCCATCTATATATACCTCGCCCGATGTTGCCGCAAGTAAGCCGCTTATTATTTTCATGGTAGTTGACTTACCTGCACCATTAGGACCTACGAAGCCAAAAATTTCTCCTTCTGGTATAGTCAGGTTTAATCCGTTTACAGCGTAAAACTTACCGTATCTTTTATGCAGATTTTTAATCTCAAGCATTACTTTACACTTCCTTCCACGGATATTTGAGGAAGTTGAACATTGCTATCAAATAGTTCAAATTTTAGCTTTAACATATTGTTTTTATCTATATACTTTACAATTTTATCCTTATCTATATAAAACACCGAATAGCTTCCCTCTTCCCAGCTGCCTTTTTCAACGTTCCATATATACTGCTTCACTGGCGACTGTCCTCCATTATTTACTGTGTATTGAAGCTTTACATAATCAGTAGTAATTTCTTTGTCAATCTGGAACTGAATTTCAACGGTTCCTCTTCCATAGAAAGCTTTCCCATATGCATCATAGTTACCGTTGTTCAATCCGTTTATTATGTTTGGCTGTAAATATCCCATTGGATAGCTAACTCTATTACCAGTTTTAAAGCTAACAGTAGTATCTGCTAATACTAAGCTTTTTTCATATTTTTTTGTAGTCTTACCATTAACCAATATATCCTTTGTTATTGGAGTTTTACTCCAGCCAATAAGCTTAGCACCTGTTATACCATTGCTGCTGCTCATTAGATAAAACTCCATAACCTGACGCTTTTGAAAGTCCTTACGGAATTCGTCAATTTCCTGTGTTGTAAGCTTTTTCCCCGAATTTCCTCCTGAATATGGATCCTTATATATTGCATTTATCAGGTCATAGCTGTAAGAATAGAACTTACCTTTTTTGCTTTTTATTGTAATTGCTTCGTTAACTTTTATCGGACCTATATCTATTACTTGATTTGATGTTACTAAGTAACATTCCTCCAAATCAAAGCCTGAATTGTTTTTCACAGTACCTGAATAAGCACTATTTGAATGGTTAATATCTACATCAAACCCTCCTACTATATTCTGATTATTACTGAGGGCAAGTGTCTTCATACTCCATACAGAGGTTCTGTAAAATTCAATTATTGTCTTTGGTGATACAGTAACCTTAGTTACAACCTGTTTTAGCCCTTTGTCATTCTGTTGGTTTGTTGGCATGTATTGCCCATACACGTCTAGTAATATAGGCTTTATTCCCATACCATCAGCTGCTTCTACCCTAATATTTGATTTGTTTGGGGTAAACACACCTGCGTAGCTCATGGGTACAGCATTGCCATTACTTCCAAAGTCAACAATGTTTATAGCATTTATAATAGGTTCGTTAAGTCTTGTTCCAAAGCCTGTTACATAAATAATTAAAGCAAACACTAGAGCTACAGCAGGTACAGATATCCACATCCATTCTCTTTTATCCATTTTTTTAAGTACAAAATAACTGATTGGGGCCACCAAAAATATATAGGCAAAAAGAACTATAAGTAAATCTCTGGTTTTTGTTCTGGGCAGCTCTGGAATGTTTCTCAAGCTGTTGTCTATGCCGTACATATTGTTCATCATGTACATATCCTTACTGTAATAAGAGTTGCTATAAAGGTTTGGCAAAAGCTTTTGCATTAGCTTCTCTGAAAAGCTTGTTCTGCCTACCCAACCTGCCAAAGGCTCTAATCCAAAATCAAAGGCTGCCACAGCCACACTGCCACTTCCCTTTTGTATGCTGACTATCAGAGGTATATCCCCTTCTTTAACAATTGGGACAGCATTCATCAAATCCATTTTAAGTGCACTAATCTGCATATTTACGGTTGATGCACCGCTCTCTGCTATACCGTATAGCTTATTTGTTGTTATATTAGAAATATCACCTATTTCTCCAGCAACGAAATCATCCTTAAACATAGCAAGGGTCTTGTTGTGGGATGGGCCAGTTCCTATTAAGAGCATTCCGCCATCTGCTACCCAAGCCTTAAGCGCCTCATATTTTTCCTTACTAAGCTTTGAAGTATCATAATTGTTGATAACTATTACATTGAAATTCTTTAATATATCTACATTTTCAGAAAGCATATCTTCGGTGAGCTTAATAGTTTTTGTACTAAATTGAGAATTGTTACCCGTTGGTATTTTATTTATATATTTTACACTTTCATAATCATCACTGAGAATTCCTATAGCTAAGGTCTCAATATTTGTTCCAGGGTTTACCTTTATTGCCTTTGTAAATAGTTTGTTATTTCCCTCGACAATATTCACCTGCAGTTTAGAGCTGAAGCGATTTATAGGTATATTCATGATAAATTTCTTCTTGGAATTGTTTGGAAGATTGACCTGCATTGCATACAGCGTCACATTGCCAAATTCATCAGGAAGCTCTACCTGAATCTCTCCATTTATATCCTTCATATTATTTTCTATTTCAAAGTAAAACGGAGCATAGTAGCCAAGCTTATAATAGCCATCAAAGCCAACTTCCACATTTAGACTTATCTTCGGATCATCCTTTTGACTTTCTGCATAGATCCAGGTGTACGATTGCATAGTAAATAACATTATAACAGCAACCAATAAAATGCTTTTTAATGTATGTCTCAAAATCACAACCTCCAGTTAGTTTTTTCCCCATTACATATGACGAAGAAAGACTTTATAAAGTTTCAATTTATGAAATCCAAAACCCCTAAGTTAATTGTAACTCAAAGGCTTTCATAGTCCAATAAATATTATATTAAAAATATGTGACAATATGTTCATAATCAATTATACCAAGCACCAAGACTTTATATAGAGTATAGTAAGTATATATATCGAAACTCAGCTTCAAGTGTCGAAGTATTGAAAAATTTCCCGGGAAATATTCTTTTTTTGTCTGTTTCTGGCAAGGAAGTAAGCCACGATGAAATATTAGTCGCTGCAAAATTACTTTATCAGCTTAAATAAGAGAAAAAGCTTGCTCTCAATGTAGTATGTAATATAATACTGGACAAAATATAGAGCATAATACATAATGTAATTTGCATATAAAAATAATACTTATTGGACAAATTTGCATACAGATATGTTACGAAAAAGATTTAACATACACAAAATCAGTAGAAGCATCTGCTTTTGTATTATCAAAACTGTATTTTTCGCAACATATGAATCAAGGAAAACGTTTTGCACATTTTAATTAAATGTAAATGTTTAGTGCAAAACATATAATATAAAATTTTATATAAATTTCGGGCAGGCTTGACGCTTTGTCCCCACAAATGGAGGATTATAATGACTAAGATTATATTGAAAAAAGGCGAAGAGAAAAGAATACAAATGGGACACCCTTGGGTCTTTGACAATGAGGTTAAAGCTGTGGAGGGCTCCTATAAGCCAGCTGATATAGTAGATGTCCATGATTTTAAGGGAGTCTTCTTAGGCAGAGGATACATTAACCCAAAATCAAAAATCCTAGTAAGAATTCTTACAAGACAGCAAGAAGAAATAAATAGAGATTTTTTTAAAAAGCGTATTTCCGATGCATGGGAATATCGTAAAAGATTTGTAGATACCAGCAGCTGTAGAGTTATATTTGGAGAAGCAGATTTATTGCCTGCTCTAATAGTTGATAAGTTTGGTGATTATCTAAGTATCCAGACATTAGCTCTTGGCATTGAGAAGTATAAGGATATGATAATTGAGCTTTTGCAGGAAATCATCCAGCCAAAAGGCATATATGAGCGTAATGATGTACCAATCAGAGAAAAGGAAGGTTTGGAGCAAAAAAAGGGCTTCCTTCTAGGCGAGTTTGATACTACTGTAGAGATAATAGAAAATGAAATCAAAATGCTGGTAGACATTGAAAACGGACAAAAAACAGGCTATTTCCTTGATCAGAGAGAAAACCGTGCGGCCTTGCGCCCCTTTGTAAAGGATGCAAGGGTGCTTGATACCTTTACCCATACAGGCGGCTTTGCACTTCATGCAGCCTATTATGGAGCAAAAGAGGTAACAGCAGTAGATATATCAGAACATGCCATTGAATATTTGCAAAGAAACGCTGAGTTAAATGGTTTGCAGGATAAGGTGACGGGTGTTGTTGCAAATGTATTTGATTACCTAAAGGAATGTCAAGTAAACAAAGAAAAGTTTGATGTTGTAATACTGGATCCTCCAGCCTTCTGCAAGACCAAGTCAGCCTTAGAGGGTGCTTACAGGGGTTATAAGGAAATAAACCTAAGGGGCATGAAGATTGTTAAGCCTGGTGGATTTTTGATAACCTGTTCCTGCTCTCACTACATGTACCCAAGCATGTTTGAAGAGATGCTTCAGGATGCCGCAAGAGATGCAAAGAAAATTATCCGTCAAGTAGAGTTCAGAACCCAAGCCAAGGATCATCCGATTTTGCTGGGCTCTAATGAGTCACTGTATTTGAAATGTTATATACTTCAAGTGTTATAAAGATAAAAAAGGTGAACTGTAGCGACCGCTAACAGCTCACCTTTTTTTATACTACAAATAATTATGTCGCTTGAAGTACACAAGACACACAACTACCACAAACAAACTCAATCCAATTACAAAAGGATATCCAAAAATCCATCCAAGCTCCGGCATAAACTTGAAATTCATACCATACCAACCGGCAAGTAATGTAAGCGGTAAGAAAATTGTAGTCACCACAGTAAATAATTTCATAGTCTTACTTAACTTTATATCTACTTGTGCCTGATAAGCATCCCTTACCTGAGTCACATAATCCCTTAGATGTATTACATTGCTGTTCAATCTTTCTATCCTATTAACCAATATTGAAAAAAATCTTATGGTTCCTTCATCTATTAATCCATTCTCGTTTTCCTCAAGACCCTCCGCTATATCAATAAGTGGCTCATAGTGACGCTTCAAATACAATAGTTGTTTGCGTAGCTGTATAATATCCTTTGTAAAATCTCTCTCTATCCCACTAATTACCTGTTCCTCTAGCTCAGCTATACTGTTCTCAATATCTTTCAAGTTAAAATTATCCTTAGAAGTCAGTTTGTCCAGCAGCATATATAGAATCTTCGACAAATTGATTGTATATGTAGAAGTTCTCATGGAGTTCTGATTTAATTCATTTTTTATATTTTCTATAAGCTCATTTTTTTCCTTGGAAACAAAAATCAGATATCTTTCTGTTATATAGAAATTCAGTTCTTTGGATTCAAACTGTAAATCAATCTCCTCTATTACGTTTAGTACCCCAAAGCTGAAATCCTCATATGCCTCTATCCTAGGATGTTGTATCTGGTTTTTGCATTCTTCTATAGTAGAATTATGAAATTTAAAAAATTCATTACGCTTGCAAATCTCTTCAGGTGTTGCAATAATCCAATATCTATGTTCATTATCTTTTTTAAACTCCTTAAAATCAATATTTTGCATGATATTATCGCTTATTCTATACAATTCCATTTTAACAACTCCGTTTTAAAGATATATAACTTTTCGTTATTTACACTATTGTACCATGAATATCCTTTTAAATCAGTATAGAAAAAAGACTCTTCACCTATCTCAATTAAGTAAAGAGTCCAATATTCTTACTAGATATCATTCTCCAGCATGTATATCCTCCAATCATCCTGAACCTTCTTAAAATGTATATACCAAAGCTGCGGTAATTTATTATTTTCTATGTAAATCTCCATACTACAGGTTATGGTTTGGTCATCCTCCTGCATGTGCCACCTTTGCTTTGTTTTATTTAGTCTTTTATCTGTTGCCATATAACCCTCAACATGTACTCCATTTTCTACGCATCTTATAAAGCTAGAGCCATCCTTAGATTTTATATATTTAGCCGTGGGGGCTAACATCTGTTTTATCCTTATGTCATCCCTTCCAAATGCAGCTATTACAAAATCATAGGATTTATCAGATATCAAAGCTTCCATCTGCTTCTCATTATAGTTTTGTACTTGAGGCTTTTTCTGAAGTTTGTTTGCTAAGTTAAAATAGGTGCTCGGATTAATGTAGGCAAAATTGAATCTTTTAATTAAATTTAATACAATATCAGAGCTATTGATAAGGCTTGTATATGCGTATACATTTACAGCAATAATGATTAGAAGCGAAATCGATATTAACAAAGTGGTTCTTTTTCTCATGCTGCCACTCCCTTCGTCTTTATGTAATATTATCTGCATTAATCTTTCATTTATTACATCTAGACGAAGCTAATTGTTTACACTAAACATTTTTCTTGATTTATATGTCGCAAAAAACATATTACCGATAATATAAAAACAGGTTCTTCTAAATTATCTTTATAATGCACAAACCATTTGCAGATTGATCTGATAAGTCTATATAATTTGAACCTGATCTCACTATAGGCTGCCATATTCTATTTGGATTTATGAAGACTATCTCTGCAATCTCTCCATTACTTAACTCCACATAATCTCCTAAATATGAATTGGCTATGTTCTTTAGAAAAACTGTTAATATATGTGTGTCAAGCTTGCCATAGGTATCTCTCTCAAATTCCTTGATTACGTCAAAGGGACACAATCTTTCTCTATATGTCCTGCTTGAGGTCATGGCATCATATATATCAGCCATAGCAATTACCTTTGCATATACTGGTATCTGGTTCTCTTTCGCATTTGTAGGATAGCCAGAACCATCAATTTTCTCATGATGCATTAATATTGAGTATTTAATACCTGTTGAAATTTCTGGTAAATTCTCAACCATCAAATAACCCAGAGTTGTATGTTTCTTTACCTCATCAAACTCTTCAGGAGTTAATTTGCCTGGCTTACTTAGTATTTCATCTGATATCTTTGTCTTACCAATATCGTGAAGCAAACCAGCAATTGCGATTTCATCTGTCTGCCGTTCATTAAAATTCAACCATTTTGCAATTGTCATACCCATCAGAGAAACATTTAAGGAATGTGAATATGTATAGTCATTTAAAGGCTTTACTAAATGCATAAAGTTTACAACATCATTTAGAGACTTAAATTCATCCATAATATTATTACTAATACTCTTCACATAACCTATATTTATGGATGCACCCCGTCCAATTTGTTTAATAATGTTTGTAATGTCATCTACCTTCTGTATATATTTAGTTCTGAAGGTGTTAAGTTTTTGACTTTCATATATGCTTGTGATATTTGGCAGTTCCACAGTCTTTGTATCACTCTGTTCAGGTATAATTATCCTAACTTTTTCTATCTTGTTTATGAGAATCTTTATTATTTGGTCTTTATCTAAAATTGTACCTTTGGGCAATATTAAAGCTCCATGATTGCTATTGACATCTTCATACAAAATCATATCAGCTTTTAGCATGGTCGCCCACATGTTTATCACTTTCATTGCTATCACCTTTTTTCTCATATTCTTATATCATTATATCACTTCAAATTATCTGAATATATAAAAAAGTAACTCAAATTAAAATATTTATGTCACTTTAATAATTTGTAATATATCTTACCAATTATTAGTAGCATTTCTGTCAGAGTTTCATTGCGATGTACCCTACTGCAAAATTCAGGCTTTATTGGCTTTGCATTTTGCATTGCAGACAAGAATTCCTCCAGTCTTCCTCTCTCTAATATTCCATCTAAGCTAAACAACGAGTAGTCTTCTACCCCACATTCCTTTAGTATTCCAATATCTTTGGAAAATTCCTCTAGGTTGTCATAAAACTTCTCATTGCCCAGCTTTCCAACATTAGTTACTCCCACTGATATAGCTAGCTTATCCTTTAGCTTGCCTTTGAGGTGATTAATCTGGTGATAAATCAAATAATCTACATTTACTCTTTTTATAGGTTTAAGCTCCTCCCTTATCATAGTTGCATAATACATAAGATTATATTTATCCCAATTTATACCAAATACTGGGATTTCTAATGCATTCTGCATTATCTCCGAGTTAAACCTAATGTCATAATAACAATGTCTTGCACATGTTGAATAGCTCTCTAAGCCTTTTGCTTTAATAAATTCACAGGTCTGTTTAAGTACTTCCTTTGCTTTATTATATCTTTTCTTATTAAGATTATGAGTAATTGCCTTCCCAAACAATAAAATAGGATCCAGCTTTGTTCTTGGATTTGAGAGTCTCTGTACATCCTTTAAGGGAGACTCCATATCTATGCATATTCCCTTTATACTGAGCTTCTCCTCATCAATTTTAGCGATTAGTTCTCTTATATAAGAATCAAAGGTATGAGCGTTTTTCTCATTTATCCAGTAGCCCATATCATCACTAAGAGTAGCCCATATTGATACAGGGATATTATGTTGATTATAAACCTTGAGCATATCAAAAAAGTCCCTGCTAACTTCTCCATACTCAAGCTTATAGTTAAGAATCACATGGTATTTCTTAAAAATTTCTAGTACGAAATCCTTACATACATCCTTTGGAGTTGTAAACTCACACCATACTCTTGTAATCATACAACCTCCATATCAAAACAAGTTATATCTAGTCATTTGCATATTAATTTTGATTTTCTAATTGTTCGTGAATAATTCATAATACTCATTATTATATTATGTAAATACTTTTGTATCGGTGTATTAATTATTCCCACGGTCAATAATATATATATCCTTTAAAATTTAGCAATACTGTTATATAAAATCACTATTTCCAACGCAGAGCATATACTATAGCTTTTGATAACGCTTGGTAGTATAATGTATATAATTTGGTAATATTTTAGGGTGGTTTTTATGGGGAAAATAACAAGAATGGTAAAAGAAAATACAGAAACTTCTTTTATTGAAAAAAAATCTAAATTTATATCATATATATCTCCTGTCTATACAGAGCAGGAGGCAGTGAACTTTATAAGCTCAATCAAGAAAAAACATTATAATGCAACTCATAACTGCTCTGCCTTTATCTTAGGAGATACTGCAAATGTTCAGCGTTCTAGTGATGATGGTGAGCCCTCAGGAACTGCCGGAATACCTATGCTGGAGGTACTGCGAAAAGAAGAGCTGACTAACACAGTAGTGGTAGTCACCAGATATTTTGGTGGTATTTTACTTGGAGCAGGAGGTTTAATTAGGGCATATACACAGGGAGTAGCCGACGCTGTAAAAGCAGCTGGTATTGTCAGATTACAGACCTACGATATATTTAAAGTTACAATTGACTACAGCCTTTTAAACAAGCTTCAGTACGAAATAGAGAAGAAGGAGTACATTATTGCTGATACACAGTATCTTGATACAGTTACGCTAAAAATCCTCGCTGAGACACTTTTATCTGAGACCTTACAGCAGGAGTTGATACAGTGGACCAATGGAAGCGTATTGATAGAACATCTTGGTACTGAGATTCTAAAGATAGATGAAAGCTCAGGAAATATAATATAGCCGGCATTATACCGGCTATATTATTCTCTACTTCTAGTCTTGGAAATAGTAATCATCATTAAAATCATAACCATAATTATCCCAGTGACGTCTTCTTCTTCGCCTTCTACGACCTATTAACTCGTTTATTAATAGGACACGTATTATATCTCTTGCAAATCTTCTAGGACGTATTATTCTTTCTTCACTCATTTCATCAGCCATATCCGGCATATCTCTGATTAAGTCGTTATAAGCTTCATCTGTCATTCTATCTACCATTTCTCTCTTAGGACGGTCTTCATAGAGCATATTGCCTTTTTGTTCCATTCTATCTAATGTTCCCATTACATAAGGCATCATCTCGTGACATGCGTCGCTATGCATACTTTTAAAATATTCCTCATCCTTATCATCATCATCGTAAGGCATTTCTTGCATTGCCATGGGCATTGTCATGGGCATTTTCATTTGCTCCATCATTGGCATATGCATGCACATAGGCATGTGCATCTGCATTGGCATTTGAGCCATCATCATTGGACACATGGGCATGTTTTGCATTATACTACCTCCCAAATTATTGAACTCACTTGTAAATATATGTAGTGAAAGCTCAAATGGTGCATGTATCCTCATAAAAGAAAGCCCCGAAGCTTTCGCCACGGGGTTGCATCAGTCTATTTCTACTAATAGATTTCCTTTTTGGTCATATATACCTTCCTCATCTACTTGAACATAGCCATCAGTTGCATCACTCAGAAAATCCAGTATGCATTCTAAAAACTCCCATCCTTCCTCTGTAAAGTCCTCATCCAGCTCAAAGGCATATATCTGAACTGCGTTTTTTAATATTTCCGTGGCTCTCTTTTGACCCTTACTATATGGAATATCCTTTATATCATCCAAAAACTCTTTTTGCTCTTCCTTGAATATAGAATCTGCATCCGTTATAGTGTTTCTCTCTAAAATAAATGGCTTATTGTTTTCGTTATATTGAAAAACTATATCCTTCCAATTCTCTACCTGGAACTCTGGCTCATTCTTACCTGGTGAGGTAGAAAACTCATAGCCTTCCTCCAGCAGCTCATCACAAATAGCATTTAAAGAAGGAAAATCTTCTGACAACGAAAATACTCTTACATAAAAACTCATTATAGCCCTCCCTATTAACACAGCAAAACTTAGTTTATGTTTATTGCGTAGGTTCATTTATGTACCTTGAAGCAATATCATACATAAACTTAGATTTGCTGTGTTAATTCATTATATTTTTTTAAAGTATTTTGTGAAAAATTAAATCATCCACATTTTGATTTGTGTTGGTATTGTAATGGTGCATAAATACACTGCCTGTAAAGGTAAAACCTAGTCTCAGAACAGTGTTGATAGATGGTAAATTGTCACTGTATATATATGCTCTCGCTATTGTGATTCCATCTTTTTTCATGTCTTCAAGTGCTGTATTTGTAAGCTCTTTAGCAATACCCTGGCTTCTATATTCTGGATGTACTGCTATTGATAAATTTACTGAATGCCTTTTGTAAAGTTCGCTACCCCTGGTAGCTCGAAGCAAGCCTGTAACCTTACTCGTGCATTCTGCTATGTATAAAAATAAGATTTCGTTTTCCAACCAGTTTTTTAGTTCTTCTTTGTCAGGTATTTCAACCAGTGATACTTGACTGTTTTCCTCTTTGATAGCTTCAAGAAACGTCCAAACTTCATCTACGTCACTTAAATGCATAGGTCTATACACAATCTCCAAGCTTAACACCTCACATTTTTATTATATATTTCCATATAGTTGTCTTATATATTATATTACAATATTTATACAATCTATTCAATAAGAAGGGTTTTAAGTATATGCAAAAAAATACTGTTTCAGCTTAGAATTATCTAATTTGAAACAGTACTCCTATAATTTATTTCAATAACGCTCCTTCAGAATATGTGTTTCCTGCATTCCATAGCAGATATTCCTTTACTCCGTTATCATTTAAAGCTTTGATTTGCTGTTCTACTTGTTTATCTCCATACCTTATATACCCTTTAACCCAGGTCGCAGTAAAATCTTGTATCCATGGTCTGATTGTTGCAGGTGTCTGTATATTTTTGTTCCTACCTACCGAATCCTTTGTGGAGTGATAAATTGTCTCATAAGGATAAGCATCAGGTATAGATAGACCATAGGTTCCATTTGCATAATGGCTCGGATACATCATTGGTGATACATAGTCTACCACGTTGCTAACCGCTTCCCAATATTGACCTAAAGCCATATCGTCAGATACTGAGCCTACAAGTCCATATATATCAGCTGAGATATATGCTCCTAAAGGTGAAAGCTGTTTCCTTGCTTCCTTAAGATAATTTTGAATCGTCTCAGGCTTTGACTCACCTGTTTCATTTCTGTAGTCAAGTAACTTATCCAGCTTACCACCATTTGAAGCAGGGAATCTTACATAGTCAAACTGAATCTCATTAAAACCTGCTGCAACAGCTTCTTTAGCCACTCCTAAATTGTATTCCCACAAATCTCTATCGTGAGCAGATACCCATATAAGTCCATCACTATTTGTAAAAGGCTTGTTTGTACCTTTATAAACAATAGCCTTATCGGGATGCTTTTTTGCATAAGACGGATCCTTAAATGATACTATCCTGGCTATTGTATATATATTATTGTCCTTAAGCTTTTGCATTAATACTTTAATATCTTTAATAGGTGCTTTATTGTTTGCATCAGGATTGTACTTTTCTGCTGCCTCTGTAGCGAATAGCATATTTCCATTGTCATCCTTTACGTCAATTACGAAGGTATTAATTTCTGTTCTTTTTGACATTTCAATAAGCTTGTCTAATCTAGCTCCTGAAGCTGAATATACGGTTAAATATATTCCTTTAACCTCTACTCTTGGATTGTTTGGATATTCTAAAGTTTTATCCTGTGGTGAAAGATCCAGATTTCTTAAGCTCTCATCCAAAAGCTCCATTCTATCCTTTACAGTGTATTCTGCCACAATCCAGCCATTTGCATCCTTTAATTCACTGTCATAATTAACATAATACCAAGATACTCCATTGTCATCCTTTTTCTCTTCCTTTATTGTAACTTCTGAGCTTTTCATTAAGCTAGTTACTATCTTAGCATCTTTAACTGCCTCTTCTCTAACATTCAGCTTACTAGCACTAATGTAGAGTACGTTTTCATTCTTTGGAGTCTCTTGTGTGGGTTCTGTTTGCGGCTGTTCACTCGGGCTATCGGTGGGTGGATCTTTTACTTCCTCATTTGGCGTTTGTCCCACTTGTTCCGGCGGAAGCTGCGGACTTATTAAATAAGCCGTTGTAACATATCTACAACTTACTGCAGAAATAATTATAAGTATTATTGCGATTATTAGAAGAATTAGTCTTTTGTTTTTCATTTAGCACCTCACAACTATTTTTGTTATAGCTTGTCTACTTTTTCGGCATATTCCTGCAAATATTACTTTCATAAACATTATAACATTGTTTTTGACGGCATTAATATTAAATTTGTTTCACAAACTAATATTTTTCCTGTTAAATATGGAGTAAAGTGGATGATAATAATCATTTAGAAGTGTGATATAAATCACAGCATAATTCCTAGTGATTTAGTAGTATATATTTGTAAGATGAATTCAACAAAATCTACACTACTAAATATTTTCAAGGAGGACAAAAAATGTTTTGCAATCAATGTGAACAAACACCATCCATGGGATGTACAAAAGTAGGTGTATGCGGTAAAAACGAGGATATCGCTGCATTACAGGACACTATGATATTTGCTCTTAAGGGTATAGCCGCTTATGCAACTCACGCAAGAGAATTAGGCCATAGTGATGACGAGGTTGATGCAATAACACACGAAGCCCTATATATGACCTTAACAAACTCAAACTTTAACTTGGAAGAGCATATTAATATGGTTCTTAAAGTTGGCACTGCTGCAGTTAAGGTAATGGACCTTTTAGATAGAGCACATACAGAAAGATTAGGCATACCTACACCAATTAGAGTGTCACAAAACAAGGTAGAAGGACATTGTATAGTAGTTACTGGTCATAACCTGTTTGCATTAGAGGAGCTGCTTAAGCAAACCGAAGGTAAGAGCATAAACATATATACACACTCAGAAATGCTGCCTGCTCATGGCTATCCAGAGCTTAAAAAATACAAGCACTTAAAGGGCAATGTAGGTAAGGCATGGTATGATCAAAGAAAACTATTTGAAGAATTTCCAGGTGCTA
Source organism: Lutisporaceae bacterium (assembly GCA_049684915.1). GTDB lineage: Bacteria > Bacillota > Clostridia > Lutisporales > Lutisporaceae > GWB2-37-7. The sequence continues at coordinate 43,570 of JBAVGO010000099.1, forward strand.
TACTTGGTACAACAAACTGCTTAATGCCAATTAGGGGTAACTACGGTGACAGATTCTTCACCTATGGAACAGCTGGCTTAGAGGGTGCGAAGAAAATTATCGGAGATGATTTCTCACCAATTATTGAGAAGGCATTATCATTACCTGTAGCCAATCTCCAATCAGAAGAAACTTTACTTACTGGCTTCCATCACAATACTGTACTTGGAATCGCACCAGAAATTATAGCTGCTGTTAAGTCAGGAAAAATAAGAAGGTTCTTTGTTATAGCAGGCTGCGACGCTCCTACAAAGGGCAGAGATTACTATAGAGAGCTTGCACTTTCACTACCACAGGACTGTGTACTTATTACTACCTCCTGCGGTAAGTTTAGATTCAATGACCATGACTTCGGCACCGTACCAGAAACAAACATTCCAAGATACATCGACCTAGGTCAATGCAATAACTCAGGCTCTGCAGTTAAGATTGCAGCTGCTTTGGCAGAAGCCTTCGGCTGCGGTGTAAACGACCTACCACTAAGCATAGTGCTTTCATGGTTTGAGCAAAAGGCTGTAGCTATACTTCTTGGATTATTTAGTCTTGGAATTAAGAACGTATACGTCGGACCATCTGCTCCAAACTGGTTCACTTCAAATGTAGTAGGAGTTCTACAACAGCACTTCAATCTACAACTAACTGGAGAAGCACAAGAAGATTTAGCAAAAATGCTAGGATAACATACAAACACGGTTTCTAATAATAAAGAAACCGTGTTTGTTTATACAATTTATAATATTAAGCAGCTTCTTACTTCAATCAAAAAAATCTATTTACCATGTTTTTTCTTCACTACCTTAAGTCGGAAGAAGTCTTCTCGCTCTCGTTCCTCCAGCACCTCGCTAATAGCTCTTACTATGCCTTTGTACTTAGGTATCTGAATGTTTTGTAGTGCGTTTGCTCTTCTTTGTGTTCTTTTTACTTCCATAGCCAGCTTATAAACAGAGTCTTCTATCTCTGAAAGCTCAAAAAGCAGCTCCTTTACCTCGTGGAACTTCATAAAGGCAACATCAAGTGCTGTGTCAGAGTGGAAGAAGCTATAATACTGCTCCATATTAAGCTTTCCACGCTCAATTTCAGGTATTTCTACCCCCATTATGCTTCTATCAAGTATATTAAAAGCCTGCGCCTCGGGTATGGACTGTGCAATTTGATCTACATTTGTAATACCCATAGTGATATTGGCCGTCTTTAGTGCTACATAGGCCTCCTCAAAAACAACTGTAACCCTATTTTGTAAATCTTCTGCTTTATCAATAAAACCCATCATAGACATAATAAGAACATTTCGTTTCTTGTCTAAAAGTTCAAAGCCATTGGTAGATAGCTCTAGTGTCGCTTTTGCTGCTATTAAATTAGTTTTGGTGTAAACCATATCTTCCTGCATATTATCTACCCCTTATAATACCTATCAATAAGCTCTGGTGATATTCTTGTTAGCTCCGACTTCGGAAAAACAGCAAGTATCTCCCACATTATATCCAAGGTTTCTTCTATGCTTCTGTTTATATCAAAGCCTTGACTAAGCAAGTTTTTTTCAAATTTTCGACCAAACTCCAGATACTTTTTATCAATGTCTGATA
>JBAVGO010000100.1:0-27233 GCA_049684915.1 Lutisporaceae bacterium
ATTTAATGTGGTTTTATTTCTAATAGTGTGTTATTTCATACTAATAGCATTATGTGGACAATAAGCAACACATTTTGAGCAGCCTATACATTTTTCTTTATCGATTTCTATTTTTCCACTGAACAGGCCTTCTCTTATAAATTTAATTGCACCAACAGGGCAAACTGCTTTTGCTCCACAAAAGGGTGATTTATCACATCTTGATTCACTTAATATTGCTTTTTTCATATATTATTACCTCCATAAAAAAAAATGATATCCTATACCCCGTATGGGTACAATATTATTATATGCAGATGAGTCTATAAAGTCAACATTTTATTTTTGTTTATTTTTTTAAAACCAGGGAATTAAGGTAAAAATATAAATTGTAATGTTTACATTCTTATTGTTATCTAATATTATTATGTTGCAGGTATATAATGCAAAGAACGACAGAAGAAGAAATCCATGGAGGCTATAAAATGTATAAAACAGTAGATTACTTAAAACTTGATATAGATGGAAACTATGTGTTGGTTGACGTGAGAAGCAGTGGAGAGTACGAAGAATTCACTATACCAGGTGCAGTTAATGTGCCAATTTTCGACAATGAAGAAAGAAGTATAATAGGTACGATTTATAAGCAGGAAAGCATAGAGAAAGCAAAAATGACTGGCATACAAATGGTATCTTCAAAGCTGCCAGAGATATATGAAAAGTTTTATAAGCTTAAATTAGAGCATAAGGAAGTAATAGTATTCTGCGAAAGAGGTGGAATGCGAAGCAGTTCTTTGTGGTCCTTGTTTAATTCAATTGGTCTTAGAGTAATTAAGCTGGAAGGTGGCTATAAAGGGTATAGAGCTGCATTAAATGAAATCTTGCCACAAATTATTGAACAGATTACTTTTGTAGTATTGCATGGACATACAGGTACAGGAAAAACCGAGCTTCTTAAAATGTTGGAGCAAAGAGGGTTAGACATCTTAGACCTTGAGGGTAATGCAAATCATAGAGGCTCACTTCTAGGTGATGTAGGTTTAGGGAAAAAGGTCAGCCAAAAGCACTTTGATGCATTGGGTTTTGAGAAGCTTCGCAGGAGAAAGACGAATTTCGTACTTGTGGAAGCGGAAAGTGGAAGAATAGGAAATATAGTTGTTCCTCAGTTCATACATAACAAGATGAAAACAGGGATTCATATAATGGTTGAAGGCAGTCTTGATGTCAGAGCTAAGCGGATTACAGAGGAATACATTGTGAATGATAACAGCAAGGCTGAGATATTAGAAGCCCTTGACAAGCTTTCAAAATATATGGGAGTACAAAAGACAGAAAATATAAGACAGCTAGTACAAGCTGAGAACTACGTTGAGGCAGCTAAGGAGCTTATGATAATTCATTATGATCCACTATATGCAAAGGGTCAGACACGCTATGAATTTAGCTTAAGTGTGAACTCGGATGAGCAGAATATAGCTTGTGAACAAATAGAAGACTTTGTAAATAGGCTAATAGAAGAGAGTCAGAAGGCTTAACCCATATGGATTAAGCCTTCAATTTTTACCTAACTTTATCTACCGCTTCTTTTGCAAATTTGTTGTCTACTATCTTTTCAAATTCTACTTTCTTATCAAGCTGACCAGCTGTTTTAATAACCTCTTGCAACAGGTCGAGGGACTCCTCGGTTAATATGGGGGTCTCATTCCATGCATCAATTTCTTTGTATCTGTTTATAACAGTTATTAATATCTGCTCATCTGCATCAGGGAAGAAGGAGTATATTTCTTTTGCTATTTCTTCTGCACTATGCTCTTTTACCCAAAGCTGACCTTTGTAAATAGCATTTGTAAATTTTTGAACTATTTCGGGGTTCTCTGTCATATAGCTCTTCGTAGTGAAATATGCTGTGTATGGAATCAAACCGCTTTCTTCACCTATGGAAGCAACGATTTTGCCTGCATTTTCCTTTTCTAATACTGAGGCTGTAGGCTCAAACAGTGCAACATAGTCACCGATGCCGCTCTTGAAGGCTCCAGCTGTAGCTGTAAATTGAAGGTTTGTTATCATATTTAAATCTTGCTCTGGTATTACCCCATGCTTTTTCAATATATATTCCAAGGTCATTTGAGGTACTCCACCTGGTCTACCGCCAATGATTGTCTTACCCTTTAAGCTTTCCCATTTGAAGTCTGGTTCTGCAATCCTGCCTACTAAAAAAGAACCATCCCTTTGTGTTAGCTGTGCAAATACTACTGCATGGTCTTCCTTGCCCTGATTATATACATAGACAGTAGCTTCGGGACCTGCAAAGCCTATATCAGCTTGACCTGAGAGCAGCGCGGTCATGGTTTTATCTGCACCCTGTCCTGTAGTTAGGTCAATCTCTAAGCCTTGATCCTTAAAGAAACCTTTATTGATTGCAACATACTGTGGAGCATAGAAAATTGAACGAACAACTTCATTTAGACTCACCTTAGTAAGCTCTTTGTTTGTGCAGCCTGTAAAGGATAATGCAATTAGAAGAATTATCATTGTAAGTACAAAAGCTACTCGAATAGTTTTTGATATGCGTCTCAAAATAATCACTCCATTCAAATTTGTTAAAAAATCTTTCTATCATTTTTATACTATGCAAGAAGTGAAAATGTGTGCTAAATATATCGCACTAAACAATTTGCATTTATAAAATAGTGCGATGCATATAGAAGTTTGTGATTTGGAGTATTAAAGAGAAAGAATTTTGGAGAAAATATATAAAAGCTTTTTTAGTGTTATATTATAAAATCTGGCTGCCAAGGAGGTAACTATGAATATACCAAATCTAATTACATCCTTAAGATTTTTGTTGATTCCTATATTTGTGTATTACTTCTTTTCGACTATACATTATGGTTTAGAAATATCTATAGTAATATTTTTGTTATCAGGCTTGACAGATATTATGGATGGTTATATAGCCAGAAAGTATAATCAAATAACCAAGCTGGGCATGGTTTTAGATCCTTTGGCTGATAAGCTTATGCTTATTACAGTGCTAGTAAGTGTAACCCTAAGCAATAATATCCCCATATGGATTATCAGCATAGTGACCTTTAAAGAAATACTTATGATAATTGGAGCTTTTTCGCTTTTAAAAGAGAACAATGTAGTAGTACCTGCAAATATATTTGGCAAGCTTTCTACACTACTAGCTTACATAGCAATAATAGCGGTATTGTTTGAACTGCCTCTTAATAGGCAAATATTATATGCATATGTTGCAGTTACAATATTAGCTTTACTTGTGTATCTTAAAGGGTTTTTGTCGATTAAGAAGCAAGAGCAATATGATTTGATAAAAAAATAGTGTTGACAATTCTAGCTATTGGTATATAATATACTATAAATTAACATATAAAAGCGTTGAAAAAGAGGAGTACGTAGACATCACCTTTTAGAGAGAAGAATCCATAGGCTGTAAGATTCTTTAGGAAAGATGCTTCGGAAGGTAGCTTTGGAGCTCCTGTGCTGAAATCAGTAGGTGCAGGCGGATAGCAAGTCCGTTAAACATATGAGCGCCGGTGAATGCCGGAATTAAGGTGGTACCGCGGAAATATCCCTTCGTCCTTACATTTGGACGAGGGGTTTTTGTTTTATCTAAAAACAAATAGTGAATAATATTAAGGCAATTATAAAGGAGGTAATTATCATGAGTGAAGAAAAAGAATTGGCGAAATCCTATGATCCTAAACAGGTTGAAGATAGGTTGTACGATACTTGGGTAGAAAATGGATATTTTACACCAGAGGTTGATCCAGAGAAGGAACCTTATACAATAGTAATACCACCACCAAACATCACAGGGCAGCTTCATATGGGTCATGCTTTGGACGAGACGCTTCAAGATGTGCTTATCAGATGGAGAAGAATGCAAGGTTATTCGACGCTATGGCTCCCAGGCACTGATCATGCCAGTATAGCTACAGAAGCCAAAATAGTTGAAGCTTTAGCAAAGGAAGGTAAAACTAAATACGGGCTGGGTAGAGAAAAATTCCTTGAGCTTGCATGGCAATGGAAGGATGAATACAGTGGAAGAATCTTAAATCAGCTTAAAAAACTAGGAAGCTCTTGTGATTGGAGTAGAGAAAGATTTACTTTAGATGAAGGCTGTTCAAAAGCTGTTCAAGATGTATTTGTTGACTATTATGAGCAGGGTCTTATCTATAGAGGAGAAAGAATCATCAATTGGTGCCCTAATTGTAAAACAACAATATCGGATATAGAGACTATATATGAAAACAAGCAAGGGAATTTTTGGCATATCAAATATCCTGTAAAGGACAGCGATGAATTTATAGAGATAGCAACTACTAGACCAGAGACAATGCTCGGAGATACAGCTGTTGCAGTTAATCCTAAGGATGAAAGATATATGCATTTGGTAGGCAAGACCTTGATATTACCTCTAATGAACAAGGAGATACCGATAATTGCTGACGATTATGTTGAGCTAGAGTTTGGTACTGGAGCAGTAAAAATAACACCTGCCCATGATCCAAACGACTTTGCAGTAGGTATGAGACACAACTTGCCTATGCTTAAGATAATGAATGATGATGGTACAATCAATGAGTTGGGTGGCAAATACAACGGTATGGATAGGTTTGAAGCCAGAAAGGCAATTATAAAGGATCTTGATGAGCTAGGACTATTAGTAAAGATAAAGGATCATGAGCATAATGTAGGACATTGCCAAAGGTGCCAAACAATAATAGAGCCAATACTATCAAAGCAGTGGTTTGTAGATATGAAACCTCTTGCAGAGCCTGCACTAAAGGTAGTAAGAGATGGAGATATTGAGTTTGTACCTGAGCGTTTTTCTAAAATATATTTCAATTGGATGGAAAACATTCAGGATTGGTGTATATCAAGACAGCTTTGGTGGGGGCATAGAATACCTGCCTATTACTGTATTCATTGTGGTGAGGTAATAGTAGCTAAAGAGAAGCCAAGTAAATGCAGCAAGTGCGGTGGCGAGCTTAAGCAGGATGAAGATACTTTAGATACTTGGTTTAGCTCTGCACTGTGGCCATTTTCAACTCTGGGCTGGCCGGAGAATACAGAAGACCTAAAATATTTTTATCCTACAAGTGTACTGGTTACAGGCTATGACATAATATTCTTCTGGGTTGCAAGAATGATTTTCTCAGCGATGAAGAATATGAAGGAGATACCATTTAAGCATGTATTCATACATGGAATGGTGAGAGATGCAGAAGGAAGAAAGATGAGTAAGTCCCTAGGCAATGGCATAGACCCACTTGAAATTATAGACAAATATGGTGCTGACGCCTTGAGATTCAACCTTATTATAGGTAATTCCCCAGGAAATGATATGAGGCTTATTTTGGATAAGGTTGAGGCTTGCAGCAACTTTGCAAACAAGATTTGGAATGCTTCTAGGTTTGTAATGATGAATCTTGATACTGAGGCATATGCTAATGCTGATAGAAATGCATATGAGAAAAACCTTACAACAGCTGACAAGTGGATACTTAGTAGATATAACACAGTTATTAAGGAAGTTACAGAAAATCTGGAGAAATTTGAGTTAGGCATAGGTGCACAAAAGCTATACGATTTCATATGGTCTGAGTTCTGCGATTGGTATATTGAGCTTGTAAAGCCAAGGCTATATGGAGAAGAGCAAGCATCAAAGCTTGCGGCTCAAATAACTCTAATTGATGTATTGGCAGGTACCATGAAGCTTTTACATCCTATAATGCCATTTATTACAGAGGAAATTTATCAGCATTTACCAGGAACAGATAAATCAGTAGTGATTTCCAAATGGCCAGAGTATGATGAGAAGAGAAACATGCCTGAGCAGGAACGTAAAATGGAAATTGTGATGGATGCAATAAAATCAATAAGAAATATAAGGGCTGAGATGAATGTAGTACCTTCCAGAAAAGCAAAGGTACTGATAATTGCTACTGATGACAAGGTAAAACAAGCAATTGAGGAAGGAAGTCTATACTTTGAAAGACTGGCTTCTGCTTCGGAGATAAGACTCCTAAGTGACAAGACTCAGATACCAGAAGGTGCAATCCCTGTAGTGATACCAGGGGCTGAAATATTTATTCCTCTTGAGGAGCTTGTTGATATGGAGAAGGAAAAGGAAAGACTAAATAAAGAAGCGGAGAACCTTGAGAAGGAGCTTCAAAGAGTAAGAGGCAAGCTGAACAATCAAGGCTTTGTAGCTAAAGCACCTCAAAGTGTAATAGAAGAGGAAAGAGCTAAGGAAGCTAAGTATCAGGAAATGTATGATAAGGTATTGGAGAGAATCAAAACAATGAAATAGAGTAAGCGAGAGCAAGAGGTGTTACAAATGAATTTTGAGGAAACGTTAAATTATATAGAAAGCAGTATGAGGTTTGGCTGTAGACCAGGCTTAGAGAGAACTGCAAAGCTTCTGGAGATGTTAGGAAATCCTCATAAGAAGGTTAAGCTTATACACATTGCAGGTACTAATGGCAAAGGCTCAACAACTGCTATAATCTCGAATATCTTGAAACATGCAGGCTACAGAGTTGGGGCATATACATCTCCTCATCTTTATAAAATAACAGAAAGAATGGTTATAAATGGTGAGCAGATATCAGAGGAGCATTTTGTTAAGTACGCCAATATGGTTATAGACAAAATTAAGTTTATGGAAGAAAACAATATGGAGGTACCCACACAGTTTGAGATGCTGACAGCTATGGCGTTTCTCTATTTTGAAGAAATGAAGGTAGATGCAGCAGCTATAGAGGTAGGGCTTGGCGGTATGTATGATGCTACAAATGTTATTGATTCTGTGCTAGCTGTTATTACTTCCATAAGCTATGACCATACAGATATTCTTGGTGATACAATAGAGAAAATTGCGACTGAAAAGGCAGGAATTATAAAGGATAATACCACCGTAGTCCTATATCCGCAGCTCTATAAAGAGGCTGAGAAAATAGTAGAAGCTAAATGCATAGAAAAAAATGCTAAGCTTGTAAAAGTAGATATAGAACAAGGAAAGCTTATCGAATTTGATATTTTGGCTCAAAGCTTTGATTACATCTATGGAGAAATAAAGCTAAGAGGACTAAAGGTACCTTTGCTGGGTGACCATCAGATTAAAAACTCTACAGTAGCTGTTACAGCGGCAATAGAATTATCGAAGCTGGGCTACAATATTAAGGAAGAACACATAAGAAGTGGCTTGGAAACAGTTGTATGGCCTTGCAGATTAAGTGTAGTAAGCAAGGAGCCCTTTATAATAATTGATGGAGCTCATAATGAAGATGGAGTAAATTCCTTAAAGTCAGCTATTATAAAATACTTATCAGATAAGAATATAATATTGGTTATTGGTATGCTGGGGGATAAAAACTACAGCTATGCAGTACAGGAGCTGGCACCTTTGGCATACAAAATAATTGCTTCGGAGCCAATCAGTCCAAGAGCATTAAAAGCTGAGAAGATGGCTGATATGATAAGAAAATGCAATACCAATGTAGAAGCAGAGGCTGATATTATAAAAGCCATAGAAATAGCGAAGAAGTCAGCAGATAAGAACAGTGTAATATTGATTTGCGGTTCTCTTTATCTTGCAGGCAGCGCATACGAATATCTAACAAAATAAATATATTATCTGTAGGGGCAGACCCATGTGTCTGCCCGTTAATTACTTAATCAAAGTATCCATTATTTGACCATAAATTTTCCCTGATGAGCTTTTCCATTTTTCACAAATAAATTTTGCCTGCTTTGCCGATACAACGCTTAGCTTTAAATCAATTATTACCATGTCATCTTCTACAGCTTTTAGATTTACTATATATTCATGCTCACTTTTTTTAGAAAAGTCTGCCTGGATTTCTGATTCCTTTTTGATTCTATCTTTGTTTTTTGCAATATACTCAGTTATGGTAGTCCTGACACTCTTAGGAATTTTACTTTGGAACATATTAATTGTCTTTATACCAATTTCAGTGGGCTGGAAGGTTATTTTTTGTTTGGTTTCCTCTAGTCTAACCAAATCTGACTGCTCTAGCTCTACCATGGATTCTTGAAGTGCGAAATAGTTTATTATATTGTTTTCCAGAACTATATTTGTTATTTGTGTATTAGTAAGCGGTATTTCAATTTTATCTAATATATGTAAAACAATAAGCTTATTAACTGCACTTTTGCTTTTATCATCAAACATGTTATCAACTCCTTATATTATCTTCTAATTATAACAATAAAATATAGCAATATCAAAAACAAAAATCAGACAAAATACTGTCTGATTTTTGTTTTTTTATAATAAATAGTCTAAATTCTTTTACTTTTGCGATTCCAATTGACTTTCTGCCATTTGGATAAGATTTCTAACCATTCTTCCGCCTACTCTTCCGCAGTCCTTTGACGAGAGGTCTCCCCAGTAGTCTTCTGAACCTTGGTGTACAGGCAAATTTAATTCTGAAGCTATTTCATATTTCATATTATCAAGGGCTTTATGAGCCTTTGGTACAACTTGATCAGTTTTACTTCCGCTTCCTAATGCCATATCAATAACCTCCATTTTATAATCAATTTGCTATGTTTATTTGTTACACTATTAATTTAACCTTTTTAGAAAAATTATATGCTAGAATTTTATGTTTATATGCATAATTTAAATAGGTTATACATATAATTATAGGTTTAGGAAAAATTTGAGTATCTTCTATACCTCATTGACATTAATAAAACCTCCCAAAGCTATATCAATTTTAAATCATTATTTCAACTAAAAAATTAATATTGTAAACACCATGCAAATTTTATAGCAACATATATAGCTATAAATATATTTTCTCCAAGAAATAAAAAATGAGTATTAAATATTAAGTTAACATAAACGTATTTTGCCAATTTGTAAAAATCAACCAAGAATAATTTTGGCGAAAAATATCGAACAAAGAGAGCTTGTCTGATATAATAAAATTATAAATTAAAAAAACAAAGAGAGAGAAGTAATATGGAAGGAGTTCAAAATGATAAGATTCAAAGCAAAATTTTTAGTAATATTTTTAATAATTTTTGTACTAGTATTAACTTCATGTACACAGCAATCAGTAGTTGGAGACATAAAAGCTCCTTCAAAAAATCAAACTCAAACAAAACCACCTGAGGAAGAGCAACAGCCAGTTCCTACTATAGATTATAGTAAAATAAAGCCAAATGAAAACGGACAAATCATGCTTCTTATGTATCATGGAATTGATAAAAAAGAAACAGACTGGGTGAGAACTCCTGAAAACTTTAGAAAGGACTTAGAAACTCTATATGAAAAAGGTTATAGAGTTATTAATCTAAAGGATTATCTGGAGAACAACATAAAGGTAGAAGCGGGCTATACACCTGTAGTATTGACCTTTGACGACGGTTTAAAAAATCAATTTAACATTATTGAAGAAAATGGTGAGAAGAAGATAGATCCTGACTGCGCTATAGGCATACTTGAGGATTTTAGCAAGAAGCATCCTGACTTCGGAAAGGGAGGCTCCTTCTATGTATATTATTCCTTGCCATTCAGACAGAAGGAACTAATAAAGGAAAAGTTCGATTTCTTGGTAAAAAACGGTTATGAAATTGGAAATCACACTTATACTCATGAACAACTAGGCAAAGAAAGTGCTGAGGGTGTGCAAAAGGCACTAGCACTTAATGTGAAGTATACTCAGGAGTACCTTCCTGGATATGATGTGTTTTCATTGGCTTTACCTTATGGAATAGCTCCTAAGGATGAAAAGTTTAAATACGCTATATCCGGTGAATACGAAGGCATAAAGTACAATAACAGAGCAATTTTAAAAGTAGGCAGCAATCCTGCTCCTGCACCCAATAATGTGAAGTATGACATAACGAAGCTTCCTAGAGTAAGAGCAAGTGAAATGAATACTTCTGGTTTAGGGATGTATGATTATTTAAAATATTTTGAAAAAAATCCAGGGAAGCGATATATAAGTGATGGAAATCCGGACACTGTAGTGATTCCAGAGGAAGAAGAAAAGAACTTGAACATGGACAGTGTAAAGGATAAGCAGGTAATAACATATAAAAACAACTAGTTATAAGGGGGCGGTAGCTCCCTTTTTATATACAAAAAGTAGGGGAGATATGGTAGAATTAAAGATAGTATATTGTGGAAACCATAGCATTAAAAAAATCGTCAATGCTGGAATTGGAGGTTGTTGTATGAAAAAAAATTATGTTATATGTTCACTTATTATTATGTCAATATTATTTATCGGTGGTTTAGTTATGTTATTTAGCTCTACAGCTTTGGGACAGAGTGCAGGAAGCAGAGCTATGCGAGAAAATGGTGGTTTTATTGATACACAAAAATATTATTTAGTTATAGAATCTACGGTTGAAAATTATCGTACAGGAGGTATGGTCATATCTATGGTTGGCGGATTTGGTATTCTCATAAGCGGATATGCACTATATAAAGAAATTTAGTAATATATAAAGGAGAAAAGATGTTTTTTGATATTTTGCAGCTTGTAGGAGGCTTTATACTAGCCTTTGGAAACATACCACAAATTCTTCAAATTGTTAGAACTAAATCGGCAGGTGATCTTAACTTAAAAACCTTTGTATTGATGTTTGTGGGTATTATTATGATGGAGGTATATGCGATAAATCTCGTAATCCATGGTGCAGGCGGTGCATTTTTAGCAACAAACACACTAGCTTTAATTGCCGCAGGCACTATGGTAGCACTTATTATAAAGTTTAGCAAGCATAGTTAAAGGGAACTGAAACAGTTCCCTTTTGTTTACTTAATTATAGTTGTATTCTTCCAGTGTAAGCTTTCCTATCAATATGCTTTCTCTTAAAGTGTCCTTATGATAGGGAGTAGGTATAGTATCTAAGCTTTTAGTTTTCATAACAAAGTATAAGGACTCACTTTCACCTGAGATTTCTCCATATAGCTTACCATCCTTGAACAGCCTATCACCAGTTCTGAGTGTCATATCAAATATTGAAATTTGACTTTCATTTACTTTTTTTCTTTTGCTGCTCACTTTAACACATCCATTCAATATATATCGCACTAAACAATTTACATTTATAAAATAGTGAGACATAAATTCCTCTGCTTATTCTATATGCATTCACTAATATGATACCTCTATAAGCCTTATATTTCAATAAAAATTATTAGTTTGCAGTTATATAGGTAGGAGAATATTAATCATATTAAATTTTAAATGTAATATTGACATACATTACATTGATTTATATAATTATAAAGGTTGACAAAAAAGTATAAAATGCAATATAGAATTACAATTTATGACGAAATTTGTCGTATTTTTATTTTGTCACATATTGGGGGGATTATATGAATTTGATTTTGGCAGTAAATCATGTTGAGCTGCATAGGTTTATTGCACAAAGCTATAAAGTCAATATTTCTGGCATAGCTGAAAGTGCTGAGGAGCTTTTTGAGCTTCTTACATATATTAAGGCAGATACTATAATTATTTCAAGACATATATGCAGAGAAAATAATCATAAACAGTTCCTTGAACAAATTACAGCTTTAAGAAAAGATTTACGAGTTATATATTTTTATGGAGAAAGTGATAAGGATACTGATGAATTTTTAAGGTTTTTAGAGTGTAAGGGCATAGTAGATTATCATGTAGGACTGAGTGTTACTTCTGTTGAGTTGGATAAACTGTTATTTGGGCAGAAAACGGGTCAGCGAGAAGTATTTCTGCGGCAATTATTCAGAAGACCAGATCGGACATTGTGGGTAAAAGAACTTGATTCAGCTGTTATCACAGTTTATTCAAATAGTTCAAATGGTAAGTCACACTTGGCATGGAATCTTGCGACTGAACTTTCGAGTCGAGGATACAAGACTACTTTAATAAACCTGGATAGAGGAAGCTCGGCAAATATGTACTTTGGTATACCCGAAATTTATTATGATTTACTTGATTATATGATTGCAGAGGATAATTACAGGTCGCTAATAGATAATTGTTATAGGAAAGGTAATTTAAATGTAATCACAGGTCATTTAGGAAGTGAAACACCTATCAAAGCTATGGATTTTCTAAAGCTTTTTTATTTTGCAAGATCAAAAAGCAACATTGTAATAATAGATACATGGACTGGTCTAAATGAGGTAACTCTTCAAGCAATAAACAATTCAAATATTGATTTTTTTGTTTTCGATAGTGATCTTATGCATTTTCATATGAATAAGCTAATGCTGCAGCAATTAGGTAGTGCCTTCATACCTGAGAAAACCTATGCAATAATAAACAATTGCAATTCTATTAGTGAGTCCTATAAGTATGTATATAAACAAATAAAGAGGTTAAATGTGAAATTCAAAGGTGTGATGCCTTTAAATAGCTGTGGAAGTCTTGGGTGTGACCTTATGCATACTGGAAGAACGCCATACAATACAGTTAATGATTTCAACAAGAGCTTTAGAAATGATATGAACAATATATTAAAGGCGGTAAATGCTCGGGAAGGGAAAAATAAGACGGAACAGATATTTTAATAAATGGGGGGATCATGTATGGCATATGTAAGACAAGCCAGGCTTGATAGAAATAAAAAGATACTGTTTATAGCTGTAGGACTTACTGTAGCACTTGTACTGATTGTATTTGTGGTAATAGCAACAAAGCGTTTGGTTCAAAAAGAACCAAAGGTGAATTTATCTGCAAAAAGTGAACAAGCTAAGCTGATAAATTTAGTAAGAACCAATACAGTCATAAAAGCTGGTGAGCCAGCAGATATTACAAAATTTGAGATAGTAGCAGTACCCCAAAATCTTATTCCTGACAATGCTGTGACTTCAATGCAGCAGCTAAAGGAGAAACGAGTTGCAAGCAACATGGAGAAAAATGAGTTTCTGCTTCAAGGTGATCTTGTTGATAGCACTGCTTGGTATGAGGAAGGAGATCGACTTATGGAGCATACCTTTCAGGAGGGAGCTATTCCAGCTACTGTTGATGTGGGAAGTGTAGTTGATATTAAGCTTTTTAAACAAAAATCTGAGGATACAGTAGTAATATCTAAGACTGTTGTTATAGGTAAGACTGATAAGACTCTGAGCTTTTACTTGAATTCAATGGAACAAGAGTTTTTAAAGGAGGCTAATACTGAGGGCTTACTATTCCTTGTTCAATATTTGGATAAAGCTCAGTCCGCCAGCATAACGACATATTTTCCTTCCTATGGGAAAGGACAAGCTAAAGAGATTGATACAGAGAGCTTTGCAGATTCAAGCATGTCGAAAGAATAACTCAAAGGAAGGTTTGAAATGAGAGATAACAAGAGTAGATTAATTACTGTATGGGTGCCTGGAAATCATGGAGCAGGGGGCAGCACAATAGCTAATGCTGTTGGTATAGCCCTTCAACATTTTACAGATAAAAAAACTCTTATAGTAAACTATGGAGGTCCTCAAAGCTATATGGAAAGATATTTGGAAAAGGATGTAGATATGAGGTTTTCTATGGATTATTTAAAAAGCTTTGACGACAGCATTAATGCTGAACATATAAAGACCTATGCTACGCCAATAAATGAAATGCTGTATATAATACCAAACAGTAAGATAAGTAGAGATATCTCAAAGGTCGGCGAGGATTTCAACCAAAGATTTCTAGATGAAGCTAAGAAGGTATTTGATTTCATCATTATAGATATCGAGTCAGGTATAAATATAGAAAAACAAGTGTTTTTAGATAAAGCAGATATAATTCTTGCAGTAATGACAAGTAATGAAATAATGTTGGATGATTTGCATGGAAGCAATTCTGATAATACTATAAGGTCATTTTTAGGAGATATGAAAACTTTAAGTGTTTTTAATTTATTAGACCCTGGAGAAAATGTTGAAAAGGAGCTAAAGTATTTGAATAAGAAATACAGATTAAAAGGCTCTTTTGGAATTACATATGATAACAAAGCTTATAAGGCTTGCTGTGTGGATAAAAAGTTTTATAGCTTTATGAAGAAGCATTTAAGCATGAAAAAATGTGACACTACTTTACCAGATCAAATCAAGGAATTATGCGGCATTATCACAGAAAGGCTCTATATGCCAATGGAGGAGCAAGTAGAGACTCACGGCTTCATCAACATGCTCTTATCAAAAGCGAAGCATTGGGGTGAGTTTGATGCCTAATTTGCAGGAGAAATTAATTAAATACCTTGATATAAAAAGCTTGTGCTGCCAAATTGAGAAAAATTTTGAAACCTTTATTACAAGGCAACCTGAAAATGAACAAATGAGAAGAATAATAGGCATTCTAAAGAAATATAAGGATTCATCTACTTCTGGGAATGTTGAGGATAGAAATATTCTAAAGGCTCATATCAAGACAGACCTTCTTACCAGCTTTGATATATATAAGGTATTAGAGGATGGAAGATTGGATGATGTGGTTGTTTATACTAACATTAGACTAGATCAGAATAATGGTTATATAGACTATATTCTGCCCTTTGAAAGCCCAGAAAAATTAACTGCTTCAGAGAAGTTTAGCATAATATTATATTTAAACAAGAATTTAAATGAGGATGGTAGGTCAAGGGCTTTTAAACAGTTCCTTAGTAGATATCCTATATATGAAAAAAGCAGAGCTGAAAGCAGTGGAAGCTGGCAGTATAGCAGCAAACGATATGAATATGATAGTGCTGACATAGCTTGTATGTATGAGCAGGAAATGCAAAATAATAGGGTTGGTTTTGGAGACAAGCTGGAGATTATAGTTCAGCTTATTTATGAAAGCTTGTTTGGATTAATGTATCTTGATATACTTGCATATTCTGATGTAAATGAAGTTGGGTTTGCAAACGATGGGAAATATATATACTGCTGGTGTGATATAAAGGTTTGGTTAAGCTTTCTGGAGCTTTCAAAGGAAGAAGCAAGAATTGTACAGGATAGAGCAATCTCTTTTGATATAAATGCAGGGCAATTAGATGAGAGTACCCCAGAAAAGCTGTGTTACCGTGGAGACCTAGCAAGAATTACTGTTACACAGCCACCTTATTCTTCTGCAAGAAATCTGTGTACTAGAATATTTAATCAAAGGCATGTGAGCATAAAAGAACTGATCCCCGATGAAGAGGTACTTACAGCGATAACTGCATTTGTTCGAAGTGGAGCCAGTATCTGTATGCAAGGTAGTCTGGGAACTGGGAAGACAACAACTATGTCAGCACTTTTTGAGTTGTTAGATGATAGTCTGCACATAGGTATAGTTGAAGATTTCTTTGAGCAGCATGTTATGAAGAAATATCCACAAAAAAGGATAGCAGAGCTTAAAGGGTTACATAACAAAACATTGGATGATGCAGTAAAAACAATTCTTCGCTTAAGCGTGGACGTTGCTGATTTGGGAGAGGTGCGAAGCGGGGAAGCCCTATATAGTATGCTTCAGCTAATACAGTCAGTTAGCTTGTCTGCATGGTTTACGGTGCATGTAGCAAATCCCGAAACCACAATACCCCGGTTTAAGAACATGTTACTGGGAACGGGACGATACCAAACAGAACAAAGTGCTGTCATGGACATTGCTAACTATATAAATATTATTTTTCAGCATAATATAATAAATGGAAAAAGAGTAATCACTGAGATTGTGGAGATTGTTCCAACTGTAAGCACTGCATTTCTGTATGACTTTGACTTAAGTCTTGAAACAGATTCTGAAACCTTAAGAAAGCTTTATTACATACAGCAAATACAAAGCAATCCATATAATATGTATAGATTAAACAGAATTATGGATGCCAGGGATGGAATTCCCAAATTTCAGAACTATCCTTCAGAAAGGATGCTTAACAAAGCAAAAGAAAATATTGATGCATGGCTATATATGGAACGCTTAATCAAGCTTATTGATAAGCATAAAAATATGGATAAGGTGGCTCGCCTATGAATAGAATTAAGTTCAGCTTAAATAATAGGCTATGCAAGCTTAACCAACGTTCTTTTTATGAGAACCTACCGATTAGTACGGTACTATTCATTGCATTACTTGTAATTAGCTTATTATATTTTATTATTGCCTTTAGTCTATTTCATGCCTTATGGTATCATAAGCTTTTTGTGGTAATATCGACGTTGATTTTTGCTTACAGTATACAGGATTTATATTTTGAGCATGTGGAAGAAAAAATCAAACAGGTGCTTCCAAAGACAACTAAGAAGCTTTCTCATTACTATACTCATTATAAAGGGAACGTGCTGCCTGCAATTAAGGAAACAGAAGAAAAGTGTCCATTAGAGTCTAAACATTATCTCATTAAGATACGTAAGGCACTGATGTCGAATGATCCTGATTTGGAGATTGCAGCGTTAAAGAGCACATTTCCATTTGTATGGTTTAGGATGCTTACATCAATATTATACATGGCTAAGAAGAAGGGTAATGGTATAGAGCATAATGTGGCTGAACAAGATAGCACAAATCTAATCGGAAAAAACCTGATGAAGGTTACAAACATAGTTAACTTTATAAATGTACAACAAGGCTATAATGATGCTGAGCTAAAGTATATACAGTTTTTTCTTTACTTATCTCCATTTTTGTTCATATTTGCTTCAGATTGGATAAATGCAAAGATTTTAATAGAGATGAATATGCTGGATATATATCAAAGCATTAAGGCACAAAATATCAAGTCCTATATATTTATAGCTGCAAATTTATCTGCTCTTTTCATACATTGGATGAGAAAGCAGCAAATATAGGGGGTGGGATATTGAATATAATAATAGTTTTTCAGGTGCTGTCAACTATTTTAGTAATGCTAGTGGCCTATCTATATATATCTTATGTAGTAAGAAACCACAAGCTAAAGAAGCTGTATAAGCAGGAATACATCAAAAGCATTAACATCAAAACAGCAAGAAAGCTGTATCCTTTAGTACCAAAGCTGGGCAGTAAAAAGTATAAGAATACCAAAAAGTTTTTAGCTTCTATTGGCTGGAATATAAGTGTAGAGGGAATTTATTTATATAAATGGATTATGTTCGCTTCAATGTTTTTTGTGCTGGTGACTATAAAGACGACAAATTCCACACTTGTATTAAAGGAAATAGCTCAGGATGTAAACTATAATCGTAATGTTATTGAGACTCTGAAGGTTAATACACCCAATAGTCTTGATGCTGAGCGAGAACTCTATAACTTGGTTGATAAGAAGCTTGATATAAATAGTGATATATATGAGAAGCAAAATAAGCAGAAGTACATTGGGGACATAGAAGATTTAATTGTATCGCAGGGTATAGATACAGGCGAGAACATAAGAGAAACTGCACAACGGTTATACTACAAGCTACAAGAAACCAGGCTGATAAAAAATGGAGTCAGTCCATACATATACATACTGCTTATATCAGCACTTATATATTATCTTCCAGATATTTTGGGACAGATAAAACGTAAGCTTATAGAGGATAAGAAAAACTGGGAAATACTTAACTGTCTGATTGTGTTTTCAATATTTGGCAGGATGCCTCCTTACTCTGTATTAAGTATTTTAGAGCATATGGTTATTGCTACAGAAGTGTACAAGCCATTGCTGGAGGGCTTGATAGAAGGTTTAAAGAAAGGGGGGGATCAAGAGGAAGCCTTTGATAGAGCTCTTGAAGCGGTAGATAGGGACGAGCTTTATGAGCTTATTGAGACCATGAAGCTTTCTCGCAAAACAGGCTTGGTAAACTCTGTTGATAATGTAGATGATACCATTAATAATACAATCAGATGGATTGAAATTGAAAACATAACAAGAAGGCGAAGCAAAATGTTATATGCAATGACTGCTATGGCTATAGTGATGGCACTAGGCTGTATATACTTTGCATATGGACTTACTATTATATCGAATCCGGCAAATATGTTAGTGAAATAAAAATGAAAAGGGGAAATAAAGATGGATAGTTTTTGGTCTAAATTGTTAATTTTAGGTATTGTGGCGGCGATAGGATTATTTTTTATTGCAAATGTATACACTCCACAAAGAACAGCACAGGAGGCTATGGCAGATAGTACACAACAGAGCGTTAATGCTGTAAAGACAGGTGTGGATGAGACTGCGGCAAGCATATTATCTGGTGAATCGGTTGCAAATATAATTAAAGATAATTGTACAGCAACAAATACTGTAAAGTATATAGTGCAAAACCTATCAGGTGACGTATATGAATTTACTACATCTACTACATCAGGTAGTACGTCATATACAACAGCAGTTAAATCAGATAGTTTTTATTTAAGAGAAGCTTCAGTTTCGACTGAACCAGTAAAATTCACAGAGCAAAATTAATTATATAGAGGAGAAATTTATGCATAATTTCTGGGCTGCCTTGTTGGTACTGCCTATTTTTACTTGGTACTCCATGTTTACGGTACTGGATCGGAACTATACCTTGGCACAGCAAGACGTAGAAAATATAGTATATCAATACACACAAGTTGCAGCAAAAAAAGGAATATTATATAAGACTGTATTAGAAGAAATGGATGAGAATTTAGGTAAATATGGTGAGCATGAGATATTTATTACTGCGGAAAGATTTGACGGGAACACTGAACCTACAAAGCTAGAAGCTTGGGACGTAGTAGATAAAGATCTGCGAGACATGGGATATGATTTAATAAATGTTACAGTGATATATGACAAGAGACACCCTGTCAGTGTCATGTATGAGTACAGTGTATTTGGTACACCTACTGGGTCTGGTCGGAGCTATGAGTTTTGCTTATTTGGCAAAGCCAGCAGTTATATTTGGTAGTTATGGAGTGAAAAGGTTATATGAAATGGATTTTATGGGCATTGATATTTCTAGCATTTTTTACACCTATTGTTTATATAGGCAAGGGTGTGGATCATCTGGATATAATGAAGGATAGATATAAGAGAGCCTTGGATGCAGGGGCTAGCTCTGCTGCCAGAGCAATACCTTATAGTGGTAAAGATAGCATAGAGCAAACTAGTATTGGCTTTGGAGATAAAGAGCAGAATTCAAACAATATAATTATAGATAAAGCTATTGCTCTTGAATGGTTCTATAGGGTTTTCTATAGGAACCTTGGAATAGAGAAGAATGCAGAAGCACAGGAGAATATTAAGAAGTATATTCCTATGAAAGCAATAGCAGGCTTTGATAAGCTTATGCTTGCAGATGTTCATGATAATTGGATTGAGGAAATAGAATATCAGATAGAATACGAAGGCACATTGTATTTATTTACAATGTCAGATCAGGTTAAAAAAGTCGCTACAGATGAATGGGGCAGAGATGTGGATTTTGGAATAGAACCTGAAACAAGGGAAGCTTTGATTAATGATTTTATAAGGCACAAGCTAAACGGGTTTCTAAATGCTCGTGAGAATGCTGAAAGCAATTATAATTATTTTATAAACATCTCACCTAATGACTCTGAGGTGACTGAAAATATTAGCGGTATAAGCTTTATAGTAATGGTTGAGGGTATGCCACTGCCTACTTTAAACCCATTGAAGCAAGAGAAATTTTATGCTTTTGCTTTAGGCGGAACTGAGATTTACAGAGATAATAAATAAAAACACTTGATTATTTTGGAAATATATAGTGAAATTTATTATATAGATATTTTTTAAAGAGAAAGTTGAGGGACAGTTAATGAAAAGACTTTTATGTGCAATATTAATAATTTCCATATCTATTAGCAGCTTTACTATGTTAAATGCTGCAGAGCCTGTATTAAAGGACATTGGCAAGCATTGGGCAAAGGATAACATAACCTATTTGTATAACCTTCGCTATATAGGGGGCTATCCTGACGGGACCTATAAACCCAATAACCCTGTAAATGTAGCTGAGTTTCTAAAAATGGCGACCTTGGGTATAGGTTATAAGTTAGAAGGTGGACATTTTGTATGGTATGAAAACTATGTCAATAAAGCCTTGGAGATAGGCTTAATAACAGAGGGTGAATTCCTAAATCTAACAGCACCCTTGACTAGAGAACAGGTAGCAAAAATAGCAGTACAAGCTGTTTTGCATATAGAGGAAAAGCCCTCACAAGAGCTTGATGAGCTTATAAGCATGAATATAAGAGACTTTGTAAAGATAAGTGATGATAAGAAGCAAGATGTAATTGATGCCTATAGAATGGGGCTTATGGCAGGTAATAATGATGGCTTCTTTAATCCTAATGATACTTTGACCAGAGCAGAAATGTGTACTGTTATTATGAGGATTATGGACAAGGCAAAGAGGCAACCATTTAATCCGAAAAGCAGCTATGCTATAAAAATGAATAATATCTATTCGGGACTGCCATATATAATAGCTAGACCTGAGAAAAAGGAAGAAATAGGACTTGCTTATGTAATGCAAGATGCACAAAGTAAGGATTTGGGCTGGTATTATGTAAGTTATTATCCTGATAATTTTGGATGCGATTTTTATAATACTGAACAAGAATTCAAAAATAAATCCCCATATGAAGTATTAACGCATATGGCATTTACAATTTACTTAGACCGATATGGAAATGAAATATCAACCTATGTCATCGTTGTTTGGAATCCTCAAAAGGCTAAGGAGTTACATAGAACACCTGTAGAGGAAGCATTTAAATATTTGTTTGGTCAAGATTATCAAAAGGCAATGGCACTATATGACAAGTGTTTAGATGAAGATTTAAACGGTACAGCTAAACCATCTAATGCAAACTACATTATTGGTAATAGAAAAATAAATGTAGTTAGGGATAACTCTAGCGGTTTTACATTCAGAATTTTTAAAAAAGAGTAAATAAGAAGGTGAAATAAATAAATGAAAGTGAGATATTACAAGCATATTTCTATATTCCTTACTTCTGTAATACTATTCTCAATGTTTTCATACATGCCACAGGTGCAAGCTTCAATAGGCTCTCATACAAAGTATAACGATTGTACAGAGATCGAATTTTCAGCTGCTAGATTTAATGAAATTAAAGATCAATTACCTATAGGAATTACATTAATCAACACAAAAGGGCTATATTTCAATTTAAAGCTTTGGCATGATAAAAACATAGTTGTATATGGAAATTACAATAGTGTATCAAATGACTTTAAAAAAGGCTCACAAGATGAATATGGCACTTATAATTCCAGTGTTGGATATTATTATGATACAGTTCAAGGAGTACCATGTAACGGAGAATATCGTTATCATGGACAGGATATAAAGGGCAACAACTATACAAATATAAACTTTAAGCATGACTTTCCACAAACTATAGGGTTAGGTGATAAAAAATGGTTGTATACACCTTGGGAGAATCAATTAATTACAAAAGAACAGCCTAAACAATCGGATTATAATAATAGTGCTTTAAGAGGTGATACTAAAGCCCAAGAATGGATAGGAGCTACCGCACAACAATTTGAAATAAGCCAAGCCTTCGATCAATACGGTAAAGACTTAGGGGCTGAATACTACAGCCAAAAGTGGAACTTCATCCACGTTCTAACTCCACCTACAGCAACACACCCAGGAGAGGGTAGACTATGGCATAAGACAGGCGGCAATAGCACTCGTTATCAAACTCTATCTATAGCACCAGTAAAAAAGAAGCCTTCTGATGTTGATTTGAAGCTAGAACTACTTACACCACAGTCAGAGCTTAATGTATTTGATACAGATGATGCTACAGCTACCAATGCAGAAATACCAGTTAAGATTAGGATTACTGCTACCTTAAAAGATGAAAGCTACTATAACGATTCAGTTAATAAAGTAAATTATTATACCAGGCATGACATATCTAATTGGACTGTAAAAATAGGTAACTCTTTAGTAACAGGAATCAGCAGCTATGATAATATAGCTAAAAAATCAGAACACACAGTATATTTCAAAGTAAGCGAAATAAGGGCTAACAGCTTTACAAGCACAATAGAAGGTTCTGCTTATACAACCTACACAGATAAAACAAATTCAACAACCGATACCTACACATTGCCTATCAGCTTCACAAAAACTCCTGTCTCTGAGCCACCTGTTATGGTGGATTTACATCCGAATATACCTGACAAGTGGTATGACATTGTAAAATTTCCTGCATCAGATAGTACAGACTTAACTGATATAGTTAGCAGAGAAGTATATATTGATGGTACACAAATAGATGCATCTCAGTTTTTCAGTGGCAAATACATATTTGGCGAATCAAGGCTTTGGCTAAATCAAATACGAATGGTATGGAATACAAAGGACGGTCAAGAGCTAGAGGCTATAGCTTACACAGTTATATATCCCACTAAGCCTAATGCAGAATACAGGCTTATAGGAAGCTATATTCAGAACAGAAAAATGAATGTAACGGATAATAGCTTAAACAGTAACTTAGAGTTTGTTTCTAACAAAATTCCTATAACAGGTTATGAGTGGAGCTTTAGAGAGCTTACAGGAGAGACAGGCAATTTAAAGAAAAAAGAGATAAGCACTACATCAAAAGACTTCTTGTGCAAGAAGCCTGGTAAATATGAAATTGAGCTTGTGGTAACAAATTCATTGGGTAGGAAGTCAGACCCTTATATTGTTACCTTTACGATATTAGAGGATTACACAGCAGCAGTCATATGTAACCTAAACAACAGTGTGCTGGCAAGAAATGAGGAAATATCAGCTTATGCTTATGAAGCAGTCAGCACAGACGGAGATACAATTGCAAACAATATAATTGAGCTTTGGTATGACAGTGACAACAACGAATCCTATGATCAGCTTATGCAGACATGGAATAATGTAACGACCTTTCCAGCCTATACACCTACAAAGCTAGGCAAGTATAAGTTTGTGAATATAGTAACTGAGGAATTTGGACAGCCCACTATACCTGAATTTGTAACAGCAGCGGACAGAAAAACAATTACTGTAGAGCGTGAGTTTTGGGTGGACAACTACATACCTATGACGGGCATATATGTTGATATTCCAATAGTAAGACCTGAAGTGGATATGTTCTTTATGCTGGATCAAAACCTAAAGGCAGAGTCATTAACCTGGATAAAAGACAACAGAATGAATATAAATAACACAATGAGACTATACAATATAATAGCAAAGGTTGATAATTGGGATTTAAAAACTTATGAGTATAGTCAGCCAGCCTCTACTACTAGAAATACTGGTACCTCATATCCTCCTACAACAACGACATACTCAAGCGATGGCTATAGTGGAACGTTGAATAGGAAGAGCATATCGGATAACGGTTCTTATCAGGACCAAGGAAGCTATGTAAGTACAACCGCAAGCAAATCTTTCTCTGCATCATGGACAAATATTCAATCAAGCAGTGGATGGACTAATCCGTGGGAAGTCACTAGCTCAAGCTCAAATCCTGCCCCTAGCTCATATTCTATAAGCAGTGATGGATATAGTGGTTCTATCCCTAAAACAAGTACAGCAACTAATTATAATACAGGTTATGTGTTCGGAACAGCGGTAGATGGTAGAAAACCTTGGACAGCTTCAAGCAGCTACACTTCCTCTTATAGTGGCACTTTAACTAAATCTGTATCAACGTGGGTACCCAAGCTGGTATGGGTATCAAACTACACAGGCTATTATGAAGGTACTATATATAAATATCTGAAGCAGCCATATACTGCTCCATTTGTTACTAACCATAAGAAATATGCCATATATGTAGCTGACGAGGATATATCAAACTTAGCAGATTTGAATATGGTTAATAACAACAATGATGTTGATATTATTTTAATTGGCGATGCAACTTCAAAGAGTCAGGTAACCAATGACTATTTCATATTAAATGATTGCAGCAGCATTGAGAGCTTAGTCAATAAGGCAGTACAATGGATAGCAGAGCAAAACCCTGTAACCTCCGAGGACATAGTAACTACACAAAACACACCATTTATAATGAGTGAAGCTGATTATGACCAAGAGGGAGACTTGCTTTTAAACAAGAACTATCAATATGTACATAATAAGGACTATTATGATAATTCAACAGGACAGGAGCCTGATACACAAACAGTATACAGCGATACAACAGGCTGGACTCCTACAAAGAAGGATCAATTTGCAAATGTAGGATTATATACCATATACCGCAGAGTACAAGACCAGCCAACAACAGATCCAAACTTTGAGGAATACAATAAGACATCCAATATCCCATACTTGACTGTAGCAGTACATAGAATACCAATAGCACAGCCAGCTATGACATGGAAGTATGATCCTGTATCCAGCTTATATAAGTTAACCTTTGAAGACAACTCCTATGACCTAGACCATCAATATACAAGAGCAGATAAAGGCATAATTGAAACAAGCATACGTTACAGGAAGGATGCAGGAGAATGGAATTACAAGCTGCCTACAGACTTAACCTGGGGTAATTATCAAGTAGAATACTTGGTAAAGGATGTAGAACAAGCATGGTCTAATCCAAATGTGATGAATGTTAATCTAACTCAAGTACCCCCTGCAAACATTACGATTGAGGGCATAGCAACTCCAAAGCTTCTTAAAATGCGTGGGGAAACAACAATACCCTCAGGAGAAACTCTACTGATTACCTCTCCTGATAAAACAAGCGGGCCGATTATACACTCCAATATACCTATAACCACTGCACAGGTTCTAATTAATGGTATTTCAATAAGCTCATTAACCTTGACATCAGTGCCAAGTGAAACCGAATATTTGTACACAACTGATATACTTGAATATAATGTACCAGCAAATATGGCTGATGGGAACATCAACTTAATAGTAAGAGCCACTTCAAACATTGGCAATCAATCAAAGGATCAAGCTCTACCAATTGCTGTATACACTCCAATATGGGAAGACTACTCAGGCTCGGGCGGAAGACTAGCATATATTTCTGATGCACTAGAGGGAGTACCTTCTAGCATGGAACTTTCACCTACGACATCTCATGAGAAACTAAATGATTTTAAGGTAATAACAAGCAAATACACAAACAAACTGCAAGTGAAAGTAGGTACTATTATATACTATATTTTTAAGAATGGCACAGTAAGCACCAGTGGAGCAGTATCAACTTCTACGAATATAACAATAAATAACTCAACTCAAAAATATAAGGTTAGCAATATATCAGTCAATACGACTGTAGAAAATAGAGAATGGAATTTCAAATTCAGTGTCGTTAATAATTACCCATTGAAATATAATCAACCAGTGACAATAAGCTTTACTGGTTATGACGAAGCTGGAAGTGCAACCACAACCTTAAATAAACATAGCTACAATCCGCAGTCAAAGGTAATAACCCCAAATAACTATTTACTATATAATTTCAGAGTAGTAAAGGTTCGGGATTTAAGCCTGGAAAGCTATTATAGAAACTCTGTTTCAGGCACAGGACAGCAGCAATATATTGACAAGCCAATGTTTGTAAATAGTATGGCTATAGATGCAATGAATTTTGGGGGAATAATTGATGGGCTTACGAAAGGCTATAAGTTTGAATTTGAAATCGACAGCAAGAATTTTAACGCTACAGATGATACAATAGTAATTGAACTGCATTTTTATACAGCTGATGCCTTTACAAGGGATAGTATCGAGAGAGAGCTATATTGGGAAGATTCTAATCATCAAGTATATAAGGTGGGTGAGGGAGGACATGCTGCATGGAAGACAGTAATACTTACTAACGCTGACAAGATAATAAAAAGTACAGAGGAAGCTACTTGGAGAGGTGAATACCTGATACCAGGGACAGCATGGGCAGTTCCAATGGGTACCACAAATACACAGTCCAAGAATAAGAATCTAAAACGGGATATTATAGTAAGCTTCAGCATTAAGGGTTACAAAAACGGGATACCGCAGTTTAACTATAACGTAGACCAGTGGCCAAAGGAGCGAACCATTGCAAAGTATCCATATCAGGTTGGGGATGTAATCAAATACAGCTGGGATAAAAATTGTCTTGATGATATAAAATCAAAAGATAATAGATAGAAAAAATCAATAATCTATGAAATAAGGGTAGCTGGTAGCTACCCTTATTTCATAGATTCGTTTCATATACCTCAAGACTTGTAGCCTTTATTGTAACATATCCTCCTATAGGTATATTCTTGCCTTCTAGCTCTAACTGTATTAGGCTCTTTCCTAAGCGAAAATCAGCTAGTCCGTCTTTATAGAGCTTTTCTAATATGCCTGTTATATAGATTTCATCTTGCATACGTATGCTAAATTTCTTATCCTTGCTAAGCTTTATATCTTGTCCCCAAACCAGTTCATCAGTGATGTCAAGCTCAACTTCATAGTCAGCATTTGCCTTGGGTATTGGCTTAGTACCCCAGAAGGCTTCTGCATCACCGTATTCACTTGAGAAATTTATTATGACATCTTCTGAGGATGTGTTAACCCTTGTTATGTGTATTTTCATACTTGAACCTCCAATAGCTTTATATTACTACCAAACATATCTATTTTAAGCTTTATTGTCTTATAATGTAAATCTTTTTCGCAATATATCTAATATATATTCGCAAGAAGAATCCTAAATTTTAGGGTTTTTCTTGCATTTTTATAGGTCTTTTTGTTTGTTTATGCAGTTTACATAGGTATTTCTACCTAAAAGTCGTAGTTTAAACATACTATCAAAATTGAGGTGATTGACTGATAGTAAGGTATTGTTTATGGCTATATAATTAAACTACAAACTCAAAAGATTAAAGGAGGAGAAAATAATGACAAAGTTATATAATATGTATTTCAACATGAAGTGTAACCTAAAGGACAAAAAAGGACAAGGTATGGTTGAATATATTTTAATCATAGCATTAATAGGGGTTGTGCTTATCGTTACATTAACAGGTGTTGGTGACGCTATAAAAGCTAAGTTTGTTGAAGTTCAGACCGCTTTATAAACAAAGTATCATATGTTAAGGAGCAAAAATGAAGAAATTATATAATATTTATTTTAACATGATTTGCAGTCTAAAAAACAAAAGAGGACAAGGTATGTTGGAGTATATATTAATAATAATCTTAATTGGTGCTACTCTAGTTACAGTATTAGGCGGGTTTAGCGGAGCCCTAGATTCTAAATTTGACACAGTTAAAGACACACTATAGTAAATCGGAGTTTTGTACAGAAAAATAAGGAGATAAATAGACTTTGAGGTTAGTATAAGAC
>JBAVGO010000101.1:0-15143 GCA_049684915.1 Lutisporaceae bacterium
TTCATCCATAATAATGTCCATGGAAGTACCATCTGATATTATGTGATGCATATCAAACATTAACACATATTTTTCTTCTTCAAGCCTTATAAGCTTCACCCTTAGTAGTGGAGCTTTTGATAAATCAAAGGGTTTTATGAATTTCTCTACTTCAGACTTGATTGTTTCCTCTGAGTCTTTGTTTATTTCTTCATACTCCACCTTAAATTCAACAGCTTTATGAATTCTCTGCATTATCTCATCATCTACTAATTCAAAGGATGTTCTAAAGGCTTCATGTCTTTGAACAAGCTTATTAAAGCTTTCTTCAAGCTTACTTCTATCCAGCTTACCTTCTAAAATCATTACTGATGGTATGTTATAGTTTGTATCATCCCTTGAGAACTGATTTAAGGCAAACATTCTTTTTTGAGCTGAGGATACTTCATACAGCTCTCTTTCTTCCACAGCTTCTATGGACGAATATACACTTTCTTTGGTTTTTCCTATATATTCTCCTAGCTCTCTTACCGTTGGATTTCTAAATATATCACCTACGGATATTTCAACCATTAACTCTCTTTGTATAATTGACACTATTTTTATTGCCTTTAATGAATGTCCGCCTAATTCAAAGAAGTTATCATTTATTCCTATTTTTTCTACACCTAATACTTCACTCCATATGCTTATCAGTTTTTTTTCTATCTCATTTGATGCTGCAATGTACTCTGCTCCTGTTTCTATGCTTCCATCAGGTATTGGAAGAGCCTTTCTGTCTATCTTTCCGTTCTGATTTAATGGCATTTCCGGAAGTGTAATGAAGTAGGATGGTATCATATAGTCTGGTAAGCACTTCTTAAGCTCTTCTCTCAGCTTTCCTGCACTATACTCTGCCTCTGACACCAAGTAAGCACATAAGTATTTATTACCTTCTTCCTCTCTGTCAATTACTACTGCTTCCTTCACTCCATCCAGCTTTAATAAGCTGATTTCTATTTCTCCTAGTTCTATTCTAAAACCACGTATCTTTACTTGATGATCTATTCTTCCTAGGAATTCTATGTTTCCATCGCTCAGCCATCTTACCAAATCCCCTGTACGGTACATTCTTTGTCCTGCTTCATATGGGTTCTCTACAAACTTTCCTGCTGTTAATTCTTCATTATTTAGATATCCTTTTGCTAATCCATCTCCACCAACACATAATTCTCCGTATACCCCTATTGGAACTACATTGTTATCTTTATCCAGGATATATGCTGTTGAATTTGCTATTGGTCTTCCTATGGGTATCGCTTTATTTTCATCAAATTCTTCCTTTATAACATAACAAGTAGAGAAGGTTGTGTTTTCAGTAGGCCCATATCCATTTACTACTGTTAATTCAGATGCATATTTTCTGACTAAGCTTACATTCTTAGGTGAAACTACGTCCCCTCCCACCAATAAACATCTTAAGCCTTCAAAGATTCTTGGATTTTCCTCACAAATCTTATTAAATAATGGTGATGTGAGCCATAATACTGTAATTTTATTTGTTGATAGATATTCTCCTAGTCTTTCTCCATTTAATATTACATCCTTACTTGTTATATACAGCTTAATTCCATTTAACAACGCTCCCCATATTTCAAAGGTTGACGCATCAAAGGTTACTGAACCTGTTTGAAGAAGTCTATCTCCTTCCATGAACTCTATATAATTTGTATTCTTTACTAACCTTACTACATTTTTTTGTGTTACTGCCACGCCCTTTGGCTTACCTGTGGTTCCAGAGGTATAAATAATGTATGCAAGGCTTTCAGCTCCGCTTATCTTCTCAATATTTTCTTTGTTTTCATTGTAGGATTTTTCGTCATTTAAGTTAATTATGTTTCCTTCGTAAGATATTTCGCCAACAAACTTCTTCTCTGTTAATAAAATATCTGCCTTGCTATCCTCAAGCATATATTTTATTCTATCTTCTGGATAGTCAGAATCTATTGGCAGATATGCTCCTCCCGCTTTCAATATACCCACTATTCCTATAATCATCTCTAGAGAATGTTCTGCCATTATTCCTACTATACTATCCGCCATTACTCCCATTTCTCTTAAGCTTCTGGCTAAGCTATTGGCTTTCTCATTTAGCTCTCTATAAGTTAACTTCTGATTTTCATATACTACTGCTATATTGTCTGGTGTCTTTTCAACTTGCTCCTCAAACAACTCATATATGGTTTTATCTTTAGGATATTCTGTCTTAGTGTCATTGAAAGCTACCAACACTTCCCTTTTCTCTTCCTCTGAAAGCATGTTGATTTTGCATAGTTCTATTTCTGGATTCTCTGCTACTTCTTTTAGAATATTTATAAAATGTTTAATTACTCTTTCTATAGTTTCTCGCTTAAATAACTTAGTACAATACTCTAAATTGAATCTTATTTCTTCCCCTTTTTCTTCTGCTTCTAAAATCATATCAAACTTAGACACTTTACCTTTAAACTCATATTCTCTTACTCTTATGTTTTCAAGTTCAATTTCTTTAGCATCGGTATTCTGTAACACAAATATAGTATCTAATAATGCACTTCTACTTAAATCTCTTCTGATATCCAATTTTTCTACCAGCTTATCAAATTGATAATCCTGATTTTCATATGCACTCAATGCATTTTTCTTTACTTCTTGTAGAAATTCATCGAATTTCTTCTTCCCTTTAGGGTAGTTTCTCAGGGCAAGGGTGTTTACGAACATTCCTACCATATTATGTAGATCAACATGAGGTCTGCCTGCCGCTGCTGAACCTATTATTATATCTTCCTGCCCACTATACTTCGATAATACTATATTGTAGGCTGATAATAGAATCATGTACAAGGTTACGACCTTAGCCTTACTTATTTTCTTTAGCTTTTGTATCAATTCCTTGTCCAGGCTGAACCCTATACTTTCTCCTTCAAAGCTCTGAGTGCTCGGTCGTGGATAATCTGTTGGTAAATTTAATACAGGTATTTCATCACTGAACATATTTGTCCAATATTCTTCATGTTCTTTCATAGCCTCGGAAGCCAGCATTTTATTTTCCCAGATAGAATAATCCTTATACTGTACTCTTAGCTCTTCTAAATTTTCACCTTTATATAGCTTCGTGAATTCCCCCATAATAATGCTCACAGAAGTACCATCTGATATTATGTGGTGCATATCAAGCATTAACGCATATTTTTCTTCTTCAAGCCTTATAAGCTTTACCCTTAGTAGTGGAGCTTTTGATAAATCAAAGGGCTTTATGAATTTCTCTACTTCAGACTTGATTGTTTCTTCTGAGTTTGTGTTTACCTCTTTATATTCCACCTTAAATTCAACAGCTTTATGAATTCTCTGCATTATCTCATCATCTACTAATTCAAAGGCTGTTCTAAAGGCTTCATGTCTTTGGACAAGCTTTTTAAAGCTTTCTTCTACCTTATTTCTTTCCAACTTGCCTTCAAAAATCATTATGTAAGGTATGTTATAATTTGTTTCCTCCTTTGAGAACTGATTTAAGGCAAACATTCTTTTTTGAGCTGAGGATACTTCATACAGCTCTCTTTCTTCTACAGATTCTATAGATGAATATATAATCTCTTTAGTTATTCCTATATATTCCCCTAGCTTCCTTACAGTGGAATGGCTAAATATTTCACCTACGGATATATCCGCCATTAACTCTTTTTGTATAATTGACACTATTTTTATAGCCTTTAATGAATGTCCTCCTAATGTGAAGAAGTCATCATTTATTCCTATTCTGCCTACTTCTAATACTTCATTCCATATTTTTATAAGTTTTTCTTCTATCTCATTTGTTGCCGCAACGTATTCTACTCCTGTGTTGATTTCTCCGTCTGGTTCTGGAAGTGCCCTTCTATTTATCTTTCCATTGGGTGTTAAAGGTATTTTTTCTATTTGTATAAAATATGTTGGTATCATATAGTCTGGTAAGCTTTGAGACAGGTTTTTCCTTAACTCAGGTACTGTTATCTCTCTTTCGGATACTATATAGGCACATAAGTATTTATTACCTTGTCCATCTTGTTTATCTAGTACAACTGCCTCCTTAATCTCTTCAGCTTTTAGCAGTTGACTTTCGATTTCTCCAAGCTCTATTCTATAGCCTCTTATTTTTACCTGATTATCTATTCTTCCTAAGAATTCTATGTTTCCATCGATCAGCCATCTTGCCAAGTCTCCTGTCTTATACATCCTCTCACCCGGTATGAATGGATTCTCTACAAACTTCTCAGCAGTAAGCTCTGGTCTGTATAGATAGCCTCTTGCCAAATTGTCTCCAGAAATGCATAGCTCTCCTGCCATTCCAACAGGTACTGGCTTGCCACTGCTATCCAAAATGTATATCTGAGTATTCAGCAGAGGGCTGCCTATAGGTACATTTCTCCCACAAGGCTCTTTGTCTCCATAGTTATACATGGTGGCACATATAGTTGCCTCTGTAGGTCCGTACCCATTTATCACCTGCATATTCTCATTTAGAGACATGTATTCTTCCAAAACATAATCCTTTATTGGCTCTACTCCCACAAGCACCTTGTTAAGTGCCAGTTCTCCTTTGTGCTCGAGTAATAGCTCGCACACCTTCTTCAATATTGTAGGAGGTATATATGTATAGGTTATCTTCTCATTAACTATTGTATTTGCCAGTTTCTCTATATCCAATACCAAGTCATTCTCAAACAGTACCAGTGTTGCTCCATATGTTAAGGGCAGGAATATCTCACCTACTCCTACATCGAAGGATATATTGGTAAGGCTTAGGCATCTGTCCTTCTCTCCTACCTCGGCCTTAAATCTATGGTATATAGTGTTTAGGAAATTGTGTAATGCTCTATGCTCTACCACTACTCCCTTTGGCTCGCCTGTTGACCCTGAGGTATATATTACATATGCTGCATTGTTTGATTTAGCATTATTCTCTATATTAGAAGAGTCCGCTGTATAAATATCCTCATCATCTAAATCTATTACTTCTGCTGCGACTCCAGTTCTGTCCCTGAACTTACTTTGTGTCAGTACAGCTTTAGCCTTACTGTCATTTATCATGTAACTTATTCTGTCTCTAGGATATTCAGGGTTTATAGGCATATATGCCCCTCCAGCCTTTAGTATCCCCATTATTCCTACTACCATCTCAAGAGACCTTTCAACCAACAGCCCTACTATATCGCCTTCGCCTATCCCTTTGCCATTTAAAAGCCTTGCAACCTGGTTTGCTCTCTCGTTCAGCTCTCTATATGTAAGTTTCCTATCTTCATAAGCTACCGCTATGTTATCCGGTATCCTTTCAACTTGCTCTTCAAATAATTTATGTATAGTTTTATCTTTAAGATATTCTGCCTTAGTGTCATTGAAATCTATTAATATTTTCTTCTTCTCTTCCTCTGAAAGCATGTCTGCTTCGCATAATTCTATTTCTGGAGTGAGCTCTATCTCAGTACTATTCCCGATACTATTTCTTAAAGTAATACCTTCACTTGAAAAATTTTTCACTGATTATTCACCATCCCATATATTTTATTCCATCAGATAAGTAATTCTAGCTTGCATATTTTGCCAGAATTGTGCGAATATACACACAATAGTATAGCATAATCCTACACCAATCTGCAATTTTTCCATATAACAAATATATATTTATTAAAAAAGTATAAAAAAAGACCATTCTAAATTTGGAGAATGGACATATGGCGGGATTAGTGCCGTGCCCATTTAGAATGGTCTGTGTTTCATATGTTATTTAGTTATTACTTTATGCAGGCTGCTCCTCTAACAAGAGCTTCCTTGTTTACAGGAATAACACTAGCCTTTTTACCACTGAATATTTCTGTTATGATTTCCATGATAGTGTCTTGCTTTGCAGCACCTGAAGCTTGCAGGTACGCACCCAGCATTACCATGTTTGCAATTTTACTTGTTCCTAATTCGTTTGCGATATCATTTGCAGGAACGTAGTAAACCTTTATGTCATCTCTTGTAGCCTTCTTATCAATCAATGAGCTGTTGATGATAAGAACACCACCAGGTATAACATCTGCTTCATACTTGTCTAGAGAAGGTCTGTTTAATACCAATGCCGCTGTAGCTTCTGAAACCACAGGAGCACCAACAGGTTCATCTGAAACTATAACGTTACAGTTAGCTGTACCGCCACGCATTTCTGGACCATAAGATGGTAACCAAGACACATTCTTGCCTTCCTTTAGTGCTGCCTCAGCAAGGATTTTACCCATAGCCATTACGCCTTGACCGCCAAAGCCGGCCATTATGATTTCATGTGTCATTTATTTCTCCTCCTCTGGTGTTCTAAAGTTACCCAATGGGAAGTATGGTATCATATTTTCTTGCAGCCACTTCAATGACTCAACAGGAGTCTTGCCCCAGTTTGTAGGACAAGTTGAAAGTACTTCAACTAATGTAAAGCCTTTGCCCTCCATTTGTGTTTGGAAAGCCTTCTTTATTGCCTTTTTAGCTTGATTTATATGCTTAACATCATGTACTGATACTCTCTCAACAAATACTGCCTTTGGAATAGTTGCTAGCATTTCGCTTACTCTTAAAGGCATACCTGCATGGTCTTCTGATCTTCCGAGAGGAGCTGTAGTAGCTTTTTGTCCGATTAGTGTAGTTGGCGCCATTTGACCACCTGTCATACCATATATAGCATTGTTTACAAATATTGTTGTGAACTTTTCACCTCTCATAGCAGCATGAACTATTTCAGCTGCACCTATTGAAGCTAAGTCACCATCTCCTTGATATGTGAAAACTGCATTCTTTGGATGTACTCTCTTAATACCAGTTGCAACAGCTGGAGCTCTTCCGTGTGCTGCTTCTTGCATGTCACAGTTGAAATAATCATAGCAGAAAACTGCGCATCCAACAGGTGCAACCCCTATAGCATCATCAAGTAAACCTAGTTCTTCCATTACCTCTGCTACAAGTCTGTGAATTATACCATGGGTACAGCCTGGGCAGTAATGGAAGGGCTTATCTGTTAAGCCTTTTGTCTTTTCAAATACAACAGCCATTATTTTGCACCCCCTAATATCTTCTTAGCCTGCTCTACAATAGCTTTTGGTGTAGGTATCATACCGCCAGTTCTACCATAGAAATGTACTGGCTTCTTACCATTTAATGCAAGCTTAACATCATCTATCATTTGACCCATACTCATTTCTACTGTTAAGAAAGCTTTTACACTTGTCATATCACCAGCAGTCTTTATAGCTTCTGTTGGGAATGGCCATAATGTGATAGGTCTTACCATACCAGCCTTTATGCCTTCCTTTGCAAGTGCATTTATAGCATTTTTTACTATTCTTGCAGTTGTACCATAAGCAACGAATACTATTTCTGCACCTTCAAGATTATAATTTTCTACTCTTGTTTCTTTAGCAGTTATTTCATCATATTTCTTAAATAGTCTTATATTGTGATTCTCACATTCTTGTGGATCAATGAAAAGTGAGTTGATTACGTTTGGTTCTCTCTTGCCCTTTGTTCCTACTGCCGCCCAAGTTTTCTCAGGAAGAGTCCTCTTAGCTATTGGTGTGAACTCTACAGGTTCCATCATTTGACCAATCATACCATCACCTAATATCAAAACAGGCATTCTATATTGATCAGCTAAATCAAAGGCTTCTTGAGTCAAATCAACAGCTTCTTGTACTGAGCTTGGAGCTAGTACCAAAAGTCTGTAATCTCCATGTCCACCGCCCTTTGTTGATTGGTAATAGTCTGACTGTGCAGGCTGTATACCACCAAGACCTGGGCCCCCTCTTACTATGTTAACTATAACGCATGGAAGCTCTGCTCCTGCAATATAGGATATACCTTCTTGTTTTAAGCTTATTCCTGGGCTGGATGAGGATGTCATAACCCTTGCTCCTGAGCCAGCTGCCCCATATACCATATTAATAGCTGCAACCTCTGATTCAGCTTGTAAGAAAACGCCATTTTCCTGTGGCAATCTTAGTGACATATACTCAGGTATTTCATTTTGTGGTGTTATTGGATAACCGAAGAAATATCTACAGCCGGCTTTAATAGCCGCTTCTGCAATAGCTTCATTACCCTTCCATAATTCCTTTGCCATTACGCTTAACCTCCCTAATAAAATTTAAATTGTCCATGTCTACTGTCTTTCTACTTTTATAACTACATCTGGGCAAATCTTTGCACATGAACCGCATGCAGTACATTTTTCCATTTCCTTAATAGTTGCTGGATGATAGCCTTTTATATTGATTCTTTCTCTGTCCATTGTAACTATCTTTACTGGACAAACTGTAGTACATAGCTCACAGCCCTTGCACCTGTTCTCATCAAAGCTTACTCTGCCTGCCATTTTTTTACCTCCTTTATTTTACTACTAATTTACTCCCAAGGTTTTTTCATATATATATCTATGGGGAAAACTTCTCCCTTAAGATTTTTAGGCAAGCTTGATACCAAATTCTTTTGAACCACGATATACTTTATCGGTAGTCCTAGTGCATCTGATACCTGCTCGCACAATTGTTGGCCTTTCATAACTTCCTCTATAGTGGTTTCTCCACATAGATGTGTATTGTTAACTAGTGACGTAATCTTTTGCCTTGAACCGACCTCAATTTCTCTGATGTAACTAATAGCTCCGTCTAAATCATGTGTCATTCTTCGATTGGCATTTAGTACAAACATCATTTCATAAGGCTCAATGTCTAAATACTCATGATATCTGCCTAGTGCAGTTGCTCCAGCTCTGTCTCCCCCAACATCAATAACTGCCTGATAAGACTTGTCTTGAAAAACTGTAAATATTTCAGGAGACAAAGCAGGTATATCACCTGATAAGCCCTTGATTGATGATGAAATTACCCTTATACCTTTTTCTTCAAAAAAGGGTTCCATTTGCCTAGAGCGGAAATATGGATTTACTATATCCAAGTCTACAATTGCTGTCTTTTGCCCTGTAGCTGCTAATCCCAAAGTATAGTTAACTGCGAATTCAGTCTTCCCACTACCATAATGACCAGTAATTATTCTTAATCTTTTTTCATTAAACATAAACAAACCTTTCTATATTTATTAGTATTCTTTGGCTTGTTCTTCTCCTCTAAGTACTCTGAGTCCGCCTTCAGCCAAAGCTATCAATTCATCTTCTCCAGGGTAAACTATTACAGACCCTATAAATTTAACTCTTTCTTTTATCCAGTTAACCAGCATGCTACCGTAAGCCAAGCCTCCTGTTAAGCATATTGCATCAACCTTGCCTTCAAGTACAGCCGCGCAGGCACCTATTTCTTTTGCAACTTGATAAGCCATAGCTTCAAATACAAGCTCTGCTTTCTTATCACCTGAAGCAATCATTTTCTCAACATCTCTACCGTCATTTGTTCCAAGATGAGCAACTAAGCCACCTTTACCAGCAATTTTTTTATTCATTTCATCTATTGTATACTCACCGGAATAGCAAAGCTTCACTAAACCTCCAACAGGCAAGGTTCCTGTTCTCTCTGGTGAGAATGGTCCTTCTCCATTAAGTGCGTTATTTACATCAATTATTCTGCCATTTTTATGAGCACCTACAGATATTCCCCCACCTAGATGGGCTACTATTAAATTAAGCTTTTCATAGGGCTTTCCCAAATCCTTTGATGCTCTTCTTGCCACTGCCTTTTGGTTTAAAGCATGGAATATAGAAATTCTTTCTATTTCAGGCATACCTGATATTCTAGCTATTTCACCCATTTCATCAACAACGACTGGATCAACTATAAATGCTGGGATGTTTAATTGATGTGCTATTTCATATGCAATTAAACCTCCTAGATTAGAAGCATGTTGTCCTTTAGATGCTCCTCTTAAGTCATTTAGCATAGCTTCATTAACTTGATAGGTACCACTTTCTATTGGTCTTAAAAGTCCGCCTCTGCCTACTACTGCATTTAGTTTAGTAATGTTTATACCATTGTTGTTTAATATATCTAATATAGTATTTTTTCTGAATTCAAATTGTTCTGCCACAGTTTTATATGGTGCTAATTCTTCGTTGGAGTGCCTTAAGGTTGTCTCCAATATCGGTTTCTCATTGTCAAATATAGCTATCTTTGTTGATGTTGAGCCTGGATTTATAATTAATAACCTATAAACTTCCTGCACTTTGTTCTCCCCCTGTCAATTTATTTACTAGCCATCAATACTCCAATGGCAATTGAGTTTAGCTTTGCTTCATCGGAATCCGCTCTTGAGGTTAGAACCACTGGAGCCTTTGCACCGACTATTATGCCTGCATTCTTAGCCCTTGCAAAGAATACCATGGATTTATAAAGTAAATTGCCTGCTTCTATATTTGGTACCATTAAAATATCAGCATGTCCTGCAACAGGATGATCCATACCCTTATGCTTTGCTGCTTCTACAGATATTGCATTATCAAGTGCAAAAGGTCCTGCAACAATACAGCCCTTTAGCAAACCTTGCTCGTTCATAACAACCAATTCTGCTGCATCTACCGTTGCTTGCATTTTGGGATTTACCTTCTCAACAGCAGCCAACACACCTACCTTTGGATTATCATTGCCCAAAGCATGTGCCACTTGAACTGCATTTTCTATTATCTGCTTTTTTTGCTCTAGGTTTGGTGCTAAATTCATAGCCGCATCTGTTACATAAAACAATCTATCATATCCATTTGCATCAAACACCGCTACATGTGATAGTACATTTCCTGTTCTTAAGCCTATTTTTTCATCCAATACAGCCTTTAATATTATAGAAGTATCAACCATGCCCTTCATCAATAGCTGTGCTCTGCCAGAGGACACAAGTTCAACTGCCTTACGACAGGCTTCAGTCTTATCAGGTATATGAATAATTTCAAATTTTGCAAGCTCTACTCCACATTTTCCTGCTGCTGTAACTATCTCGTTCTCATCACCTACTAATATCGCATCTGCAATCCCTAAGTCCTTTGCACTGTTTATTGCACTTAATACCTCTATGTCTTGTGCAACTGCAACTGCAATTACCTTTGGGCCTTTTTCTTTTGCTGTTTTTAAAATTTGATCAAAAGTTGTTATCAAGTTATTTCACCTCATTCTCATATATTTTAACTTGCTCTTCACCTTTTAATGCTCTTTCTGCACCTTCAGCAAGAGCTAGCATTTCATCTTCTCCTGCATAAACCTTTACAGGCGCTATGAATTGTACTCGTTTTGATATTCTCTCACACAAAAGCTCTGAATATGCAATACCGCCTGTTAAGACAATTGCATCAACCTTGCCCTTTAATACTGTTGCCATGGAGCCAATTTCCTTAGCTATTTGATATGCCATAGCATCAAATATTAAATCAGCTTTTTTATCTCCACTTTCAATCATTTTAATAACATCTCTCGCATCGTTAGTACCGAGATAGCCTACCAAACCAGCCTTGCCAACAATCATTTTCTTTATCTCTGCTTGAGTATACTTGCCAGAATAGCAAAGCTTCACTAAAGCACCTACTGGCAAAGTACCTGCTCTCTCTGGAGAGAAGGGACCTCCGTCATTGGCATTATTAACATCAATTATTCTACCCTTTTCTACAGGTGCAATTGAAAAGCCGCCACCCATATGAGCTACTATGAAATTAACATCTGTCAAGCTTTTGCCCATATCTTTTGCTGCTCTTCTACCAACGGCCTTTATATTCAACACATGTACTAAAGACTTTCTAGGAAGCTCAGGCAAACCTGAAATCCTAGCTATATCAGGGAATTCATCTACTGCGACAGGATCAACTATAAAGGAAGGGATGCCTTGAAGATCAGCGATACCCTTTGCTAATATACCACCAAGATTTGAAGCATGTTCATCCTGCACTCCAATCCTTAAATCTCCAATCATAGCCTCAGTTACCTTATATGTCCCACTAGGCATAGGCTTTAAAAGACCACCTCTGGCTACCACTGCTACAAGACTTTCTACGGAAAAGTTCTCTTCCTTAAGCCAATTGAATATCATTTGTTCTCTGTACTCAAATTGATCAGTGACTTTTTTGTATTTTGCCAGTTCTTCACTTGTATGGCTTAAGCTCTTTTGGGCTATACTTTCACCATTTCTGAAGACAGCAACCTTCGTTGATGTAGAACCTGGGTTAATTACTAATAGATTTTCCCTACGCACTCAGATACCACTCCTTAATTTTAATCTAATATATTATTACTCCATTATTGATAAATTTATAAATAACTTTTCCACTTCTTATAATATATAAAAATGCAATTATATATTATAATACGCAAGTGTCATGCCAAAGCTAAAGCTACGCTAAAATATTAACAATAATTTAGCGTAAACTTTAAAACCGTATAAAAACAAGCTTTGACATAGAACAAAGCTTGTTTTTATACGGTTAATATTTTGATTATTAGATGCAAAATATCAGCTATAGATATAATGCATTTATTTGCACGCAAAATTTTGCAAAATCTTAGTGTTTTGCAAAATTTTGCACCTTATTGTATCTCATACCTTTGCAGTTTGTAATATAAGCTCCGAAGGGATATATCTAGCATCTTTGCTGTTTTTGTCTTGCTCCCTCCACACTTTTCCAGCACTCGTAAAATACATTTTTTCTCCGCTGCCTCGACTGTAGTCTGTAGCTCTACTGATTCATCTGAATTGACTTCTAGCTCTTCTCTTAAGGTTCCACTCTTTTCTGTCTGTCTTTCAAAAAATGGCAAATGGGATTCCAGTACAACCGTTTCATTTATCTTCATATTTATAATGGCACGTCCTATGGCATTTTCCAATTCTCTTACATTGCCTGGCCAGTCGTATTCCTCAAGCTCTTGCATAGCCCTTGAATCTATATCTTGTATGTTTCTGCCATACTGCTGATTAAACTTTTTAATAAAGAATATGGTAAGCTCGTAGATGTCGCCCTTCCTAGCTTTCAAAGAAGGTAGCTTTATCGGGTATACATTAAGTCTATAGTATAGATCCTTCCTAAACTTACCATTTTTTATTTCCTCTTCTAAATTGATATTGGTAGCTGTAATGACTCTTACATCTATATTTATGGCTTTAGTGCCTCCTACTCTTACAATCTCGCGTTCTTGGAGCACTCTTAAAAGCTTTGCCTGGGTACTAGGTGGTATTTCTGCAATCTCATCTAAGAAAATTGTGCCTCCGTTGGCTTCTTCAAATAGTCCTTTTTTGCCTCCTTTTTTTGCTCCTGTAAAAGCTCCCTCTTCATATCCAAAAAGCTCAGATTCCATTAAGGACTCTGATATTGCTCCACAGTTTACACGTACAAACTGCCTATATTTTCGCTCACTGGCATTATGTATAGAATGGGCAAATATCTCTTTTCCTGTACCGCTTTCGCCTCTTAAAAACACAGTAGCAGGGGTTGCCGCTGCTAGTCTTGCCTTATCAATAGCAGCTAATAATGAGGGATCATTTCCTACAATGTCATCAAAGGTGTACTTTGCCTCAAGCTTTCTTATTATTTCCTTAGCTTGCTTTAATTCATAGGAGAGCCTTGATATTTCAGTAAGGTCATGAAGAACACCTACACTGCCTCGCAGTTCACCGTCCACTATAATAGGAGCAGCATTTACAAGCACTTCCTTACGAGCAGGGCCGACTTTAATAAGTGCACCCTTTACTGGCTGCTTGTTTTTTAAAACTTCTATATGAATACTCTCTCCCTCTGCTATATCAACAGTTGCAGGCTTGCCAATCACATCTTTCTCAGCAAGTCCTGTAATTCGAGTATAGGCGGGATTTATCATAACTCCATTTCCATGCTGGTCAACTACAGATATTGCATCTTGAGTAGCGTTGAATATTGCTTCCAGCATACTCTGCATTTCTTTTAGGTTTGTTATTTGTTCAGCGAGCTCAATAACCTCAGTAATATCTCGAAAAACAGCAATAGCTCCTATTATATCCCCAGCATCATCTCTAACTGGCATCCTATTTGTTATAATTTTGATGTTACCAAGATTTTGCTGTTGATTCAGCTCAGACTTTCCAGTCTCCAGTATAAAGGGAAGTCTTGTATCCATTACAACATCTCCTACAAATCTACCGATGGCATCCTCAACCTTAATTCCTGTAAGTTTTTCTGCTGCGGTGTTAAAAACAGTTATTATTCCATCTAAATCAACAGCTATCATAGCATCATGGGTAGAGTTAAGTATTAGTTGTATTCCTCTTTCCATACTGTACCTCACGCCTTTTCATAATTAATAATCTACATAGGTCTATACTTCCAGATTATTTTTTCGGCAGCCTTTATTCCGTCTACCGCTGCACTTATTATACCGCCTGCATAGCCTGCACCTTCTCCTATTGGATATAAATTATCTATGTTCTCTGATTCCATACTTTCTTTCCGTACTATTCTTACAGGTGCCGACGTTCTAGTCTCAACTCCTGTCAACAAAGCATCAGGTCTTGCAAAGCCCTTTATTTTTCTATCAAAGTCTGATAAGGCTTCTTTGAGGGTTGTTGTGACATACATAGGCAGGCACTTATTTAGATCTGTAGGTGTAACCCCCGGAGTATAGCTTGATCTTATCTCTCCTAGGCTATTGCTGGGAGTACCAGCTAAAAAATCTCCAACTAGCTGCACTGGTGCATTATAGTTGGAACCTCCTATGTGATAGGCTTTTGATTCCCATTTTCTTTGATATTCCATCCCCGCCAAAGGATGATTACCTTCAAAGTCATCTGGTGATACAGATACCACCAATGCACTGTTTGCATTTTCCTTATCTCTAGCGTATTCGCTCATGCCATTGGTTACAAGCATACCCTTTTCTGATGCTGCTGCCACTACAACACCGCCTGGGCACATGCAGAAGCTGTAAGCTGACCTTCCTGTCGTTTGGCTTTTAAAGGTCAGTGTATAGTCTGCTGCTCCCAAAGCAGTATTTCCTGCAAAGCTTCCGTATTGCGACTTGTCTATCATGCTTTGTAGATGCTCAATTCTTACACCTATTGAAAAGGGTTTCTGAATCATGCTAACACCTTTGTTAAAAAGCATTTGATATGTATCTCGTGCGCTATGTCCTAAGGCAGCTATAATTACCTCAGAATAAAGCTTTTCAGAATTGTTTACCACAACACCTATTGCCTTACCC
>JBAVGO010000102.1:0-51479 GCA_049684915.1 Lutisporaceae bacterium
TCTACCTACGCTTAAACACAGCAGTTACCTGTTGCGCTCCAAGGTTGACTACGGGCGGTTGGTTATCCTTACCCGATGGGCTTCTCACCCACTATATAATCCGACATTGCTCGGACGCACTGCCTGGCACTTATTCTCTCGGC
Source organism: Lutisporaceae bacterium (assembly GCA_049684915.1). GTDB lineage: Bacteria > Bacillota > Clostridia > Lutisporales > Lutisporaceae > GWB2-37-7. Next base: position 144 of record JBAVGO010000102.1, read on the forward strand.
GTTTGGATTGGGGAACATGAGAGCAGTAAATTTTGGCTTTCTGTGTTGAATGACCTCAAAAGCCAGGGTGTTTTGGACGTTTATCTGTTTTGCGTGGATGGACTGAGGGGCTTTTGCGAGGCCATCAATGCCGCTTACCCGCAAGCACAAATCCAACGCTGCATCATCCATCAAATCAGAAGTTCTACCAAATATGTGAGCTACAAGGACATCAAAGCGCTCATGTCTGATTTGAAGCTGGTCTATCGAGCTGTCACGGAAGACGAGGCATTGGAGGCGTTCCGCTAGAAATGGGGTAAACAGTATCCCTCCTGCGTAAAGAGCTGGGAAGAAAACTGGTACATCCTGAGCACCTTTTTCGCATACCCCGCGGAAATCCGACGCATCATATATACGACAAACATCATTGAGGGGCTTAACAGACAGTTCCGGCAAATCACCAAAAACAAACCCAGCTTTACCGGCGATGACTCCCTGCGCAAAATGCTATACCTGGCGTCGAAGAAGATTGTCGAACACTGGACAGCCAGATGTCGAAATTGGGATATGGTATTAAGCCAGCTCAACCTGATGTTTTCTGAGCGAGCAGTAGTCTGATTTTGCCTTGAAATACACTTCCCACTACTAGGGCGTGTTCGGGACTTTCACCCGTTAGATTGCGCCCATGCCGGGCACCCATCTTCTTTCTTATGACGTAATCCCTCTCGACTCGGGAGGAGAACCTGTTTCAGGCATGTTGGATAGCTGATAAAAACGTCATCCTTGTGCTACTGTGCCGAATCAACAGCATAGCTTGCCAACTCGGCAAGGTAGTTCCGCAGTACGGCAATAGAATCGACGTTTTTCGCTGCTCTGTATGTCTTTTCGTCAATCATACTTCTCAGGAAGTCCCAGAACGCGGCGGTCATATTACCTTCGTTTATAGCCAGCACAACCGACGGCTGGGAGGTCTTCGCTACAATGACGCCGAGCTCCTCCCGCGCGTAGACGGTGTAATGGTCTTCCGTTGAGTTATCGATCAAATGAATGTGGTAATTTTCAAATGATTCAAGCAGTGCAAGAATGTGCTCCAGGTGGGCGATAAACTCCTCCGGTGTGTAGTACACTTCTCCCCCACTCAGCATATCTGACATGGACACCTTGACGCTTCCTCTTTTCACAGCCTCAACATCTGGCAGTGAGATGAGTTCGGTAAAGTGGTTTGACTGTAAATTCTCCAGAAAACATTGATAACGCGCATCATGGAGAGAACCGCCGCCATACTCATCCATACCAGACCGCTTGAGTATCTGCATAAGGAGAGGTTCAGGCATAGTCAATAGAGAAAGCGACTCGGTCTTAATCAGCGCATCCGCCTGCCCTCGTTCGAATTCGGCCAGTGTAGCGTAGCATCCCTCCCGTTCCCGAGCGGTGAAAATCCGCATCAGAGGCCGGCACAAGCGTAGGTATTGAAGAAATTCCTCGGCAAAGGAAGCCACGGCATCCCGGTCACGGTATAAGACATTTGCAGCAGAGGAAGCCTGATCACCCACGGAATTTGAAATGACCGCCGCTGTCTCCGGTGCGATGAACAATGTCCGTTTGAAAATGCCATCCCGCTTTTTGGGATAAAAATACGGCTCGATTAGTCCACTCTTATACAGCGTCATCCACTGATTAATGGCGCTGAGCATTTCATCCAGATCCCGGCTGACGGTGTGAATGATCTTGATTCGATTGCCGCGAGAGAGAACACGGATCATAAGCTCCGCCCACTTGCGGGCATATGTGGGATCCTCTGTCATCCATGCGGTTCCTTCATCGCTGAAAAGAAGCAGAGTTTGAGGAGATTCACATACGGCGACTTCGGAAAGGAAATATTCCGCAGCCTTGCGCTTGCCTTCGATACCATAATAAATGGAGACAGCTTCGTCAGGAAAATAGGGTTTAGAATCATCTGACTGACCAACCTGCTCTGAACGATTGGCCATACCGGAAAGAGCGCTCAAAAACCGCCCCACCTGCTGAGTACTGTTTTCCCCATCCTGTATCAGCCAACGGGTAATTTCATCGGCAAGCAAACTGCTGTCGCCCGGTAGGTTTATCAGCTTCAGAGCATCAAGCAAGGCCTTTTTCTGGTAGTCCTCTTTGAATTGACGCGCAAGGAAAGTAGCCATACCCTGTATCATGTGGTTATCCTTGGGCATGAGCCGTTTTCCGGTACGTAAGCGGCTGATATATGAGGCATCCAGCGTTGCAGCGTGAGCCAACGCGCTGTTTGAGGTTTTGGTAATATTCATAAGAAAGTCAAATTTTTCGGCAAAAGTCACGGCAATTCCCCCTTTCATTCAGAATAGCAGATTACCGGCTGGATTGCAATAAATGGTGTCATGGTTCGTGCCACTATTTTGTCATTGCCAGATTGTGCCTCCATATTGTCTAATAGGTAGCTTTTCCCTATACTGAATATGAGGTGATGCACATGGAGATTCTGGCACGGATTAAGACCGGATTTTTTGAGATGAAGCCGTATCGGCTGAAAGCGGAAGAAGGAAGTCTATCGCTTATTCCACTTCAGGAGGGTGGCGAGGGGATTATTGTCCTTTCAGAGGGCGATATTCTATCTGTCACACTAACGGAGGGGCGGCTTCCGGAGCTGGAGATACAGGCCCGAAATGAACTGTACTCCGGTATCCTTGAGGAGAGTTGTTCTCTTGCGGAAGTTATAAACTATTTGAAAGAATACCTGAATATCAACATTACCTGTGAATATAATGGAGGAGAAAAACATGCGTAAAAAATTATTATCTCTGATGCTGTCGGCGACGATGGTGCTGTCGCTGTTTGTATCGGTACCAATAACTGCATATGCGGATGGTAATATTGTTCCGATTTCTGGTGAAATTCAAGGAAATACAACTTGGACAGCAGATAATCAATACATAATAGACGGAGATACCTATGTAAAACCAGAGGCAACATTGACCATCAATCCGGGTGTCATCGTGAAAATCAAGCCTGGGGTGAGGTTATTAGTAGATGGAACTTTGAATGCCTCCGGCACTGACGGAAATAAAATTTATTTTACCGATTTCAGGGACGACACAGTGGGCGGCGATACCAACGGTGACGGTGCTGCTTCAAGTCCTGCTGCCGGCGGCTGGACTTATATGCTGCTTGGCTATAACAATGATGCCACCGTTGACTTGAGCCATTGCGTAATAAGGTACGGGGGCGGCAGCTGGGGTGGCTGGGGCAATGACAGCCTGGTTATAGTAAATCGAGGCAGTAATGTCAACATAGACAATTGCGAACTGGCTCATAGCATACTTCGGGGAATTAAAATTGAAAATACTACCGGGAGTGTGAGTATTTCCAGCAGCACCTTTCATGACAATATAAACAATGGTCTCTTTACCAAAAACAGTACTCCTTCCATCACGAATAGTACTTTTAGTGGAAACGGACAATACGGACTTTATATTCAAGGCAGTGCATTACCAAGCAGCATTTCGGGTAATGCCTTTTCCGGTAATACAATGGGGAGCATTGGGCTTGGTGCAACGGCAGCCGGCACAAGCATTGCTTCAGACAATTCCGGTGTTGAAGGGATATGGGTAATAAATGGCGAGATAAGCGGCGATGCTACATGGGGAGCAACTTTCCCCTATGTGTTGACCGGGGATACTTACGTGAAGCCAGGAGTAATACTGACTATTAACCCGGGTGTCATCGTGAAGATCAAGCCCGGGGTGAGGTTATTAGTAGATGGAACTTTGAATGCCTCCGGCACTGACGGAAATAAAATTTATTTTACCGATTTCAGGGATGACACAGTAGGCGGCGATACCAACGGTGACGGCGCTGCTTCAAGTCCTGCTGCCGGCGGCTGGACCTATATGCTGCTTGGCTATAACAATGATGCCACCGCTGACTTGGGCCATTGTATAATCAGGTACGGGGGCGGCAGCTGGGGTGGCTGGGGCAATGACAGCCTGATTGCAGTAAATGGAGGTAGCAATGTCAACATAGACAATTGCGAACTGGCTCATAGCATACTTCGGGGAATCCGGATCGAAAATGCCACCGGAACTGTGAGCATTTCCAATAGCGCTATTTATGATAATGCACAATATGGTTTATATATCAATAATTCTACAGGAAATGTTGCAATTAATAGCTGTGAAATTTATAACAGCTTATCGGGTCAAATCAATGTCAACAATTCACCAAACGTGACTATAACTGCCACCCCTGCGGAAATGCTCAATGCATCTGCAGCACCTGGAACCGTGGTGGATAGTACAAAGGTGGCAGCCACAGTTGGATCAGGCAATCATCTTGTAGTTCAAATATCTTCTTCAACAATAAGCGATGTTGACTTACACAGCATAGTTCCAACAGGTGTGGGGATTATTGATCCATATACGCAAGGTGCAGATATTTCTGGTGTAGATCCAATTACCAATAAATATCTTGCTGTTTATGAGACAAATACCAATAATAAAGTAGTAAAATTCAAGTTAATCCCACTTGCAGGAAGTGACATTTATACCGCACCTGTCCTCCATGATGCCGGGACGAACGCAGACGGCACAAAGGTTGTTTTGAGCTTTGATAAGGCTATGGCAGATCCGACTGGAAAACATGCTCAGTTTAGTGTAGTCTTCGGCGGCGGCAATGCGGTTACATCGGCTATGCTTGGAACGGACACAAAAACCATTGAGCTAACGGTAACAACGCCGATTACATATGGGCAAACTGTCACGGTAGGCTACACACCCGGCACGATTGCGGCGGCCGATGGGGGAATGCTGGTGGCCTTTGCCAACCAGACGGTGACGAACAATGTTGCGGCGAACGTAGCTCAGATCGGTTCAACCGGTTACCCGACACTCGCAGGTGCCCTCGCTGCGGCAACAGGCACAGATACGATTGTTCTCATTTCAGACATCACCTACTCCAATGCGATTATAGCTGACGCCAAAACCGTGGCCATTGACTTAAATGGCTTTGGTTTGACTGTGTCCGGGGTTGCGGGTCATGCTTTGGAAGCTAAAAACAATGGAGTTTTGAATATTCTGGACGAAGATGGGAGTGGAGTGCTAACTGTAAATTCTTCTGGGGAATACAGGCATTGTGTCAATGCAATATCAGGAGGTAAGGTAAATATCAAAGGAAGCCTAACAGCATCATTACCAGTTGGTGCGGGTTCCTATCAAAACATAATTGGTGCTTACGCAGACGGCTCTGGCAGTACAATAAATCTTATCGGCAGTGCCTTCGGACACATGGCAGGGATTTATGCCCAAAGCGGAGCAGTTATTACGGTTTCTGGCAATGTGAGCGGTTCCTATTATGGCGCATTTTCAGCTTACAACGGCTCGGTCAATGTAAATGGAAATGTCTCTGGTAGCCGGGCACTTGTGTCGGAATACGGTGGAATTGCTACAGTTGAAGGAGACATTACAGGCAGTGACCATGCAATTGATGCAACAACAGATGTCGGGTGGAATCCTCCGATTATCAGAGTCACAGGAAATGTGAAGGGTACTGGAGGCGCAGCCATACGTGCAGGTAACGCTGCAGATATCCAGATTACTGGAAACGTGACAGGCTATATTGTAGTTTCCGGCTCCTCCTCTGCCTGCCCTGATATTACGGTGAATGGCGACATCACATTGAGTACCGGTTTCGGTGTCAGTGTTTTCTATGGTGGCACGGTAACCGTAAACGGACATATACTTGGCACTTCACCTTATCTGAGGCTGAATAATCTGGATATCAGCAAAAATGACTATGAGATATCCGGAGACTACCTGGTATATTCCAATAGCACGGTTGAGACTCCCGCCCCATTTGCTGCTAACACCGTACGGGTTGAAATTCCGCAGGGCGGCTATACTGTGACCATCGGCACGCTTTCCGACGGAACGATTACGGCAAGCCCAACGTCAGCTGCACCAGGAACCAACATCAATCTTACGATTACCCCGGCTACCGGAAAACAGCTCAAGGCAGGGACGCTGAAATACAACGACGGAAACGACCATGCCATCACAGGTACGAGTTTTACAATGCCTGCTGGCAACGTGGCGGTAACGGCGGAGTTTGAGGACATTTTGGTCAATCAAGCTCCCGTCATCACCTCAAACTGGAGCTACGCAACCGTCTACTTTGGGAAGGACTACCCATATACCATTACGGTTACGGATGCGGAGAATACATCGGGCACGAAGATATACAGCTCGCTGGATGGGGCCGGATACAACATTGCCTGGACTTTCTCAGGTGCACCAAGCACACAAAATATGACGCTATCCCCGCTCAAGGGGGTTCTGGCATCGGGAAGTCACACTCTGAGGTATTATGCTCAGGACACCGGTGGAGCTGTCTCCAACACTCTTACATTGACGTTCACGGTGGCTGACGAGCCGGTAAGTCCGCCTACCAGCGGTGGAAGCACACCGACCGACACTGGCACTAAGGTTACCGTCATAACCACCGATGGAAAAACCTCCGTCACGGGGACATTGACTCAGGCAAACGGCGGCACGCAGGTTGTCATCAAAAACGACGATTTCAATAAAGTAAATACCGCCGACAAACCGGCCGCTGTCAATGCACAGTTGGCCACAGTGACCTTTGATAAAAAGGCGATGGATACCATCGGTACGGCGGCGGGTTCAGGTGATGTGACGCTGGCGGTACGTCAGGTTCCTACCTCCGAATTGTCGGTAATCCAGAAGACACTGGTCGGGTCAAGACCTGTTTATGATTTTACAGTCATCGGAGGCGGCAAGACAATTTCCAATTTCAATGGTGGACACGCAACGGTCAGCATTCCGTATACCTTAGGGGCGGGTGAACATCCCCATGCCATCGTCATCTGGTATCTCAGCGACAGCGGCAAGCTTGTTGGCATGCGAGGACACTACGATGCATCCACAAAAACCATGGTCTTTAGGACACCGCACCTCTCAAGCTTTGTCATCGGCCACAATCCCATCATCTTTAAGGATGTGCCTGCAGGTGCTTGGTATGAGAACGCAGTGACTTTCCTTGCGGCACGGGACATCGTTACAGGCACGGGAGATGGGAAGTTTAGTTCTGATTCGGCACTGACCCGAGGACAGTTTGTCGTGATACTGATGCGGGCCTATAGTATTACGCCGGATGAGGACCTGGCGGGCAATTTCAGCGATGCCGGAAACACCTATTACACTGGTTATCTTGCAGCCGCGAAGCGCCTCGGCATTTCAAACGGCGTAGGGAACAATATGTTTGCTCCCGATCAGTCGATTACCCGTCAGGAAATGTTCACATTGCTGTATAATGTATTAACGGTAATTGGTGAACTCCCCGAAGGAAACTCTGGCAAGAAGCTTTCGGACTTCTCCGATGCTTCAGGTATCGCATCTTGGGCAGAGAACTCCATGACGCTGCTTGTGGAAACCGGAACCATATCTGGCAACGGCGGGAAGCTCTCTCCGACCGACACTACAACCCGTGCGGAAATGGCACAAGTACTGTATAACTTATTGATGAAGTAATATAAATTATAAAAAGCAGAAAGTCAGTCACCTTTCATAGTGATTGACTTTCTGCTTTTGTGTTGCCCCGTACCGGTTACCCCTCGGTTCAATTAGTATCCCTGAGAGCAATAACCCTTTAATATACTGGGTTTCTTTATTCCCACTCAATAGTTGCTGGTGGTTTTGAGGTTACATCATATACTATTCTATTAACATGCTCCACTTCGTTTACTATTCTGTTTGATATTTTCTCAAGCACATCATATGGGATACGTGCCCAATCGGCAGTCATAGCATCAGAGCTGGTTACAGCACGAATTGCTATAGTATGTGAGTAAGTGCGTTCATCGCCCATTACCCCTACGCTTCTGATATCAGGAACTACAGTAAAATACTGCCATATGCTTCTATCAAGTCCTGCCTTTTTGATTTCTTCTCGAAGTATTGCATCCGACTCTTTGACTATAGTAAGCTTTTCTTCGGTTAACTCACCAAGTACTCTAATTCCAAGACCTGGACCGGGGAAGGGCTGTCTCCAAACGAGGTCCTCAGGTATACCAAGCTCAAGTCCAACCTGTCTTACCTCATCCTTAAACAATGTATTTAAAGGTTCAATTAGCTTGAACTGCATATCCTCTGGAAGTCCTCCCACATTGTGGTGAGACTTTATGGTAGCAGCGGTTTTAGTACCACTCTCTATGATATCTGGGTAAATTGTACCCTGTACTAAATAATCAATGTCTCCTAGCTTGTCAGCTTCCTCTTCAAAGACTCTTATGAACTCTTCTCCTATTATCTTTCTCTTTTTCTCTGGATCTGCTACTCCTGCAAGCTTACCTAAAAATCTTTCCTCTGCATTTACCCTTATAAGATTCATATCAAATTGCTTTCTGAATATGTTTTCAACCTGATTGCCTTCATCCTTGCGAAGCAGACCATGATCAACAAATATACAGGTAAGCTGATTGCCCACTGCTTTATGCACCAGCACAGCAGCTACAGAGGAATCTACTCCTCCGCTTAAAGCACATAATATCTTTTTACTTCCAACCTTTTCTTTTATCTCAGCCAGCTTCTCATCTATAAAGCTGTCCATAGTCCAATTGCCCTTTAGTCCACATACCTCATATAAAAAGTTATTAATTACTGATTTACCGTGTTGTGTATGCTCTACTTCAGGATGGAACTGTACTCCATAAAGCTTCTTTGCCTTACTTCCCATAGCAGCTACAGGACAGGTTTCTGTAGTTCCCAATATTTCAAAGCCTTCGGGTACTTCACTTACATAGATTGTATGGCTCATCCAGCAAATACTCTTGCTTGGCACATCCTTAAAAATATCTGACGGTCTAACATTCATCTCTGCCTTGCCATATTCTCTTTTCTCTGCTCTTGCTACATTCCCACCTAAAATGTAGGACATTAACTGTGCACCATAGCATATGCCGAGTATGGGGATATTTAGCTCAAATATCTCTTTCTCACACCTTGGAGCTCCTTCTTCATATACACTTGCAGGTCCGCCAGTGAAAATAATACCCTTTGGATTCTTAATCTTTATTTGCTCTATAGTTATATCATAAGGTACTACCTCGCAGTACACCTTTGCCTCTCTTACTCTTCTTGCTATTAGCTGATTGTACTGACCACCAAAGTCCAAAATCAGTACCAATTCCTTGTTATCCATTTATATTTTCTCCTTATTCTTCAAGCTACAGACTGTAGTTTGGAGATTCCTTAGTTATTTGAATGTCATGTGGATGGCTTTCTCTTAGTCCAGCTGCGGTAATTCTTATAAATTGCCCATTTTTTCTTAAGTCGTCGATACTTTTTGCACCACAGTAGCCCATACCTGCACGAAGTCCACCAATTAGCTGATAAATAGTTTCTGATAAAGCACCCTTAAATGGCACTCTACCTTCTACGCCCTCTGGTACCAGCTTTTTAGCATCTTCTTGGAAGTATCTATCCCTGCTACCATCTGCCATAGCTCCTAGCGAACCCATGCCTCTATATACCTTATAGCTTCTGCCTTGATATATTTCTGTATCTCCAGGACTTTCCTCAGTACCAGCAAAAAGACTTCCTATCATTATTACACTAGCACCTGCAGCGATCGCTTTTGGTAAATCTCCGCTATACTTTACGCCACCATCAGCTATTACAGGTACTCCATATTTTTCAGCTTCTAACGCACAGTCATAAACTGCTGTAATCTGTGGAACTCCAATTCCAGTTACTACTCTGGTTGTACAAATTGAACCAGGTCCTATACCAACCTTTACAGCATCCGCTCCAGCTTCTATAAGCTCTTTTGTTGCTTCAGCAGTTGCCACATTTCCTGCAATAATCTGTAATTCAGGATAATTCACCTTTATTTTCTTTACTGTATCTATTACACCCATGGAGTGTCCATGAGCAGTATCTAAAACAATAACGTCCACCTTTGCTGCAACTAATGCAGCAACTCTATCCATTACATCAGCAGTAACGCCTATAGCTGCACCAGCTAATAGTCTACCACCTGAATCCTTCGCAGAATGTGGGTATTGAATCGTCTTTTCGATATCCTTTATAGTAATAAGCCCTTTTAAATAGCCCTGTTCATCTACCAAGGGAAGCTTTTCTATCTTATGCTTTTTAAGTACTTCCTCTGCTTGTGCTACACTTGTTCCCACAGGTGCTATTACAAGGTTTTCTTTAGTCATAACTTCATCTATTTTTCTAGAAAAGTCAGTCTCAAACCTTAAATCACGGTTAGTCAGTATGCCTACCAGCTTGCCCTTCTTATCTGTTATCGGTACCCCGGATATTTTATATCTCTCCATCAAATCCATGGCATCAGATATAATATTTTCTGGGGAAAGATAGAAAGGATCAACTATAACTCCATGCTCAGATCTTTTTACCTTATCCACCTCCATAGCTTGTTTTTCTATGGACATATTCTTGTGAATTATACCTATTCCACCTTCTCTGGCAATGGCTATAGCAAGTCTAGCTTCTGTAACAGTATCCATACCTGCTGACATAAGAGGTATATTTAGCTTTATTTTTCTTGTAAGATATGTACTTACATCAGTGTCTTTGGGCAACACCTCTGACTTAGCAGGTATTAAAAGCACATCGTCAAAGGTAAGTCCTTCCTTTAAAAATTTCTCCATTATTTTTTCCTCCTCTATAAAAATTAAAATTTGTTAATACAAATGATTTGCCGTTAAAGTGTCTGCACTTTAATTTGTGCAGTAATTATAAAAATAGTCATATAAACAAAAAGCAGCATAAGTGAATTACGCCGCTTGATAGCAATAAATCACTCATAGTCGCACAATTACGGCTGTGCGGTAGAAACCTTCGAACCATTTCTTCGAACTTATATGAGTTAAGAAATTTAGTAATTGCTAATTAGTATATTTAATTGCATATAATTTGTCAATGAGTTTTTATAATATACTTTTTTTTAATTTTGCTTGCTTCATACAAAGCCTCATTAAACACTAGTAAAATCGGCAAAGAATTATCCTTAGCAATTCTCTTGCAGTCCTCATATTCAGGAGCTATCTTGACAAGCTTACCGTCAAGCCTGCCAAGCTTGCAGCGTATCACACCATATTCTAGCTGTATCTCAATAAACTCTCTTTCAAGTATAGCTCTATCCATCTCAGTGTATCTCACACCAAAGGTACTGGTGTGAGTAAGTAGCAGCTTTGTCATTTCTTGCTGCTTATCTAGACTGCAAATTACTGAAAGCTTGACTCCTGGTCTGTTCTTTTTCATATGTATATGAGTAAAATAGACATCAAGGGCTCCTGCCTCCAGCAGCTGCTCCATTACATAGCCCAGCTGTTCACCAGTCATATCATCAATATTTGTATCTATTTCAACAACTTTATTAGTTAGTTTTTTTTTTCATTATATAAATATACTCTTAGTACATTTGGTTTTTCATAGGTCTTTTTGCCAAGACCATAGCCTATTTTTTCAATTGTAATATCTCCACTATCCTCAAAGCTGTCTGACAATGCCTTAATGATACCAGCTCCTGTGGGAGTAACCAGCTCAAACTTTACATCAGTAAAATAAACCGGTACATCTCTAAGTATCTCTAAGCTAGCAGGTGCTGGCAAAGGAAATACCCCATGAGCACATTTTACAAAGCCCTTTGATAGTGGAATCTTGGAGAACACTATTTTATCAGGCTTAAGGGCATCTATGCATATAGCAGTTCCCACAATATCAATAATAGAGTCTACTGCTCCAACCTCATGGAAATGTACTTCTTCTAAGGGCTTACCATGAATTTTGCCCTCAGCCTCTCCAATAACCTTAAATATGTTTTTACTCAGGAGCTTTACATTTTCATTCAAAATACTGTTATCAATCATTGCTATTATGCTACTGTAGCTTCTATGCTCATGTTCATGAGCGTGGTCTTCATTCACATGATGATGTTCTTCTTGATGCAATACAACCTTAACCATTGTACCCATTATACCATTCTTTAGTGCTTTCTTTATATCAAGATGATATTCTCCATCCAGCTTTAAAGCCTTCAGGCTCTCAGCCAAACACTCCTGACTAACCCCTAAATCAAGCAAAGCGCCTAAGGTCATATCTCCGCTTATACCAGAAAAACAGTCAAAATATAATACCTTCATGCGTATTCCTCCCTAATATGTCTCTCTTATTTCCTTTTGTTTATCATACTGGCTAAGAAGCCTGCTCCAAAGCCATTGTCAATATTCACGACAGAAATCCCACTGGCACAGCTATTTAACATTGTAAGCAAAGCTGCTAAGCCTCCAAAGCTTGCCCCATAACCTATACTAGTAGGCACTGCAATTACAGGGCAATCCGAAAGTCCAGCAACAACGCTAGCTAAAGCACCCTCCATACCTGCAACAGCAATAATTACGCTTGCATCCTCCAGCTTATCAGTATTCATTAGCAGTCTGTGTATTCCTGAAACGCCAACATCATATAGCCTTACAATCTTATTTCCATAAAACTCTGCTGTTATTGCAGCTTCCTCTGCAACCGATATATCTGAGGTACCCCCTGTGGCTATAACTATTTTGCCATAGGGCTCCTCTGCTTCACCTCTATTTGCTGTGATTATCCTAGCTTCTTCATAGTAAATAGCTTCAGGAACCTTTCTCTTTACAGCTTCATAGGTTTTCTTGTCTGCCCTTGTACCCAAAACCTTATGATTGTATTCCAATATTTTTTCAAATATTGATGCTGTCTGCAAAGGAGTTTTACCCGAGCAGTAAATAACCTCTCCCTTACCTGTTCTAAGACTTCTATGATTATCAATCTTTACATAATCCATATCCTCATAGGGAAGTTTTTTTAATTGCTTTATAGCTTCATCTGTTTGGAGTTCTCCGCTTTTTACACTGTTTAACAGCTGCTCTAGAAATTTCTCATCCATATTCATCCCACCCTGATTAATTCTTTAGTACCTCATTTAAGCTGCCTGTCCTATAGCCAATCAAATCCAAGGCTGTATATTCAAAGCCTATTTGCTTCATTTTATCATATATAGTGTTACTTAGTTTTTTTTCAAATACTATTTGAATGTCCTGAGGCATTAGCTCAATTCTAGCAAGCTTGCCGTGGCATCTCACCCGTAGCTGCACAAAACCAAGCTCTCTTAAGTAAGACTCTGCTTGATCCACCATTTGAAGCTTTTCCTCTGTAATCTCTTCATAGTATGGCACTCTAGAAGCCAAGCAAGCCAGACTAGGTTTATCCCAAGTATTTAGCTTCATGTCCTTAGATAGTAATCTTATCTCATTCTTAGTAAAGCCACATTGCTTAAGGGGACTAACTATTTGAAGCTCCTGCAATGCCTTTAACCCAGGTCTATAATCACCCTCATCATCTGCATTAGTGCCATCAATTATTGTTGAAATCCCTCGTTTTTGAGCTTGCTTAACAATCTCTTCAAAAATGCTTCGTTTGCAGGTATAGCATCTATCCTTATAATTCTCTTTAAAGCCTTGTATTTCAAATACATCTAGCTTCAAAAATATGTGATTTATATTTAACTCATTTATGAATTTTAATGAGCTTTCCAATTCCTCCTTAGGAGTAACGCTTGATACCACAGTTATTGACAGTACATTTTCAGTTCCTAAAGTATCAACTGCTACCTTTAAAAGAAAGCTGCTATCAACGCCTCCTGAGTATGCTACTGCTACTTTTTCACAGCTCATAAGCAGCTCCCTTAATCTCGTTAGTTTTTCCATTAACCCATCCTCCAAATACAAAAAAAAATAATATTTAAAACATCAAAGCGTTATAGTAGAATATTATAACCATTCCTGATTTCACCGCATTCTTCATCTTTTCTATACTATAATACTTATTGTATCTCCTGGTCTTATGGTTCCTTCCTTTAGAACCTTGGTGAATATTCCCTCAGTAGGCATGATACAGCTTCCTATCTGTTGAAATATTGCACACTTGGTATGACATTCCTTGCCTATTTGCGTTACCTCATGTATTGTTTCTCCTATTTGAAGCTTTGTACCAACAGGCAGCTTCCATAGCTCAATGCCCTCAGTAGTAATATTTTCTGCAAATTTTCCTGTGCATAGTCCTTCTATACCTAATGCCTTCATTTTGTTTATACTTTCTATCCCGAGCAGACTTACCTGTCTATGCCAGTTGCCTGCATGAGCATCCCCTACTAAGCCGTGATCCACCTTAAAAGCACCTTCTTCTATTGTTCTCTTCGGTACACCTTTTTTCTCACTGATATTAATTGCTATTACTTTACCATCCATGCTGAATCCTCCTCAAATATTTTATCCGCCTATTCGGTACATATCTCTCTTTATTGGATTACTATCCTTAGAATTTAGGCTATGCTGTGCAGGCTTCTGATTAATAGCTCGAACTATAGCCTCCTGCAAATTGCCTTTGCTTCTTATGACATTTAATACATCAATTTCTTCCTCTGAGTGAAGACAAGGCTTAAGCTTTCCATCTGCAGTCAATCTTATTCTGTTGCAGCTGCCACAGAAAGCATGACTTATTGGATTTATAAGTCCTACCTTGCCCATTGCTCCAGGCAGCTTATAATAAGTTGCAGGACTGCTAGGATCATCGCTTCCCACCAGAGTAAGCTCCTTAACCCTGTCAAGTATCACACTATTGGATACAAAATGCTTTTTAGCCCAGCCAGCGGCTTGTCCTAAGGGCATTAGCTCAATAAACCTTACCTCAATCGGACTCTTCGTAGTAAGTTCTATAAAAGCTTCTATTTCATCATCATTAAAGCCTCCTATGAGAACAGCATTAAGCTTAACAGGATACATTCCGACCCTTTCTGCTGCTTTTATACCTCTCATAACGTCATCAAGCTTTCCACCTCTTGTGATATAGGAATATTTCTCTTCATTTAAGGTATCCAGGCTTATGTTTACTCTCTTAAGCCCTGCTTCCTTTAGCTCTTCCGCATACTTTTCCAGTAGTACCCCATTAGTGGTTAGTGCTATATCCTTTATATTCTCGAGTCTTGATATTTTCTCAATAAGATTTGTAATCCCGATTCTTACTAAAGGCTCTCCTCCTGTAATACGCACTTTATTTACACCCAGCTCAGAGCAAGTCTTTACCACTTCATATATTTCCTCAAGTGATAAAATATCTTGATGCTCCTTCTTACAGATACCTTCCTCCGGCATACAGTACATGCAGCGAAGGTTGCAGCGATCAGTAACTGAAATTCTAAGATAATTAATGCTTCTTCCTAAAGTATCCTTCATTTTCCCCCACCGTTCCCACTATATATTATATATAAATAATCTCTCCTGCTGACTCTAAAGAGTATCCCCCTAAAGCTTCAAGCTCTCTAGCAAACTCCTCAGATTTAAGTATATCAATAAACAATTCTATCATAGGCTGTTTCAAATATCTAAGGGGTACAGCAAAATCATAATCCTCTTCACCAACAGGTATAAAGTCCAGTTTCATTGCCTTTGCAGCGGACATAACGCCCAGACCTGCATCAGCACTGCCAGATTCTACAGCTGCTGCTACCGCCATGTGGGTTGTCATTTCCCTTTGGTAGCCTAATATTTTCTCAGGTGAAATTCCATTTAAGGACAGCTTGTAATCCAAAAGTATCCTTGTACCTGCTCCCTTTTGCCTATTAACAAACTGCACATCTTCTCTTGTAAGATCTTCAAATCCTTTTATTTTTTTAGGATTGCCCTTCTTTACCATGATACCTTGTATCCTTTTAATTCCTTTTATAAGCACCATTTCAATGTTAGGCAAATATCTTCTTATATACTCTATATTATAGCCTCCAGAGCTTTCATCTAGTAAGTGTATAGGTGCAATATGTGCTTCGCCTCTGCGTAGAGCCATTATTCCTCCTAAGCTTCCTACATGAGCAGAGGAAAGACTATAAGCAGAATTCTTGTGATGTATAAGATTTGCCATTATATCCATTGCAATATCATGACTTCCTATGGATACTATAGTGCTTTTTATTTCTGCAATATTCTTTAATAACTCAATATCAACCTTTTCCCCTGCTTCAACACCCTCAGAGTTTTGCTGTATAACCAATATTCCATCAGCCCTGACCAGAGACATTGTTGCACCTGCCCCACGGCTTAGAGGTGTAGCAATAAGCTTTTCATCAACCATACCAAGCTTTATTCGCACATATTCTTTATGCTTAAGTGAGGAAACCACTCTTTTGGACAGCACAGCCAGAGCTGTATCTCTTATAGGGATTGGCTGCTTTATAAAGCTTTTTATTACAGGCTTTGCAAAATTCTCAAACACAAAATATGCAGAAACAGGATAGCCAGGTATTCCAATTATCGGCTTGCCCTGTACAATTCCTAGTATAGCAGGCTTGCCTGGTTTTGTAGCAATTCCATGTACTACAACCTCTCCAAGCTCCTTTATAAGTCCTACAGTATAATCCTCAGAGCCTGCTGAAGAACCAGCATTTATAATCACCATATCGTTTTCCTGCACCGCTCTCTGTATAGCTTCCTTTAGAAGCTGATAATCATCCGACACAGGCTTGTATCTTTTAGGCTGACCACCATACTCTATTACTAGTCCCTCAAACATTCTGGAGTTTGATTCAATTATCTTGCCAAGCTCTAAGGTCTCGCCAGGTTCTATTATTTCTGTGCCAGTTGGTATCAAGCCCACTCTTGGCTTCTGATAAACAGGTATATGATTTACCCCTCCTGCCAGCATAGCAGCTATATCTACAGGTCTTATACTGTGGTTGGAGGGTATTATCATCTCGTTTGCTACTATATCCTCCCCAATAGGTCTAATATCCTGCCATGGAGAAGCAGCCTTTATAATTTCTACAGTATTCTCATCAATTTCAACAACATCCTCTATCATTATTACAGCATCATAGAAATCTAGGATGGGATCACCAGTATCTACATATATGAAATCCTTATCCTTTGTCAGCCTTACTGGTCTAGTCTCAGAGGCAGCAAAGGTACTTTGAGCCTTTACTGCAATTCCGTCCATGGCAGATGCATTATAGTTTGGTGAGGACACCAAGGCAAATACAGCCTGGGATGTCACTCTTCCCATAGCCTCTATTGTATTGATTGTCTCTTCCTTTGCTTGCTTCATGCTTATACTAAGCTTCTCCCAATATAGCTCTAAAGCATCTTCCAATTTCATGTTAGAAATATATATAATTCGATCTGTTCCGCTCATTTAATATCACCTTTTCTTATAGTATTTCTACCTTTACTATTTCTCCCTTGTTTAAGCCTTCCTTGTTATGAGGAATTCTGACAAAGCCTTGTGATTTTGATACAAGAGATATAGCCCCTGACTTACCATGCAGGGGTACTGCAAGATAACCCTCTGCAGTCCTCTCCAGCTCAACCATTTGAAAGGTTTCCTTCCCAGGTGAAGAATGGACATTGCTGGCACATTCTGCTATCAGCTGCAGCTTTTGGTTTTCTCTGCTCATAAGCTTTGCTATCAAATACTCTATAAGCACCTTGAAAACAATAAGTGCAGATACAGGATGACCGGGTAAGCCAAATAAAGCTCTTCCCTTAGCCTTACCGACTATGGTCGGCTTCCCTGGCTTTATTGCTATTCCATGAACAAATACCCCCGGTTCTCCCATAGCAGCTATTACCTTGGCTGTGACATCCTTGTTGCCTACAGAGCTTCCTCCCGATACAAGTATAATATGGTTATCAGCCAGTGCAGCTTCTACAGCTTTTTCCAGAAGCTCATACTCATCCCTGATTACTTGCTTTATTGTAACCTGTGCCCCTAGCTCTTCTGCCATTGCTGACAAGGTAAATGTATTTATATCCCTTACTTGACCTAAGTTTTTAGTCCCAAAGGGGTCTACAATTTCATCTCCTGTTGAAATAACAGCTATCCTTGGTTTTTCAAAAACCTTTATCTGTCGCACTCCTGCGGCTGCCAATGTGCCAATATCTTGAGGTTTTACCACCTTACCCTTGCTTATTAGCTTCTCCCCTTTTAAAACATCATCACCTATTTTGATGACGTTTTCTCCCGGTGCAATAGGCGAATAAGCCGCAATAGTACGGTCATCCACCTCTTCAATGTATTCTATCATTATCATACCATCTGCGCCCTCGGGTATCATGCCTCCTGTAGGAACATACACCGTCTTGCCGCTTTTTATAACAATATCTGTCGTGCTCCCCATTTCTACCATGCCAATCAAGTCCATAAAAACAGGCATACTGTCGCTTACTCCAAAGGTATCTGCTGCTTTTATGGCATAACCATCTACAGTAGAACGGTTAAAATCAGGTATATTCACCTCTGAAAAAACATCCTCTGATGCAGTTCTCCCCATTGCTTCCTCAATGTTTAAAAGTTCTATATTTAGCTTTATATCTCCAAAATGGTAATCCATCTTTTCTAGCACTTGTTCGATTGTGTCAACCTTAAGTAGCTTCATTTTATTCTTCCTTTCAAATAAACATTTCCTCAGATATAAATCTTCCAATTGAAGTATTTCCTAAATTGCTAAATAATATTTCTACAGTTCCCTGTACTTGAACACTGCCATTCTCTAAAAACACTGCATTGCTACATAACCGCCGCAGTTGTTTGACATTATGAGTAACCAGCAATACCGTAGCTCCCGTAGCTTCGTTTATGTGCCTTATTGCTTTTTCCATGGTGAATATAGAATTTGGATCAATATTAGAGGTTGGTTCATCTAAAAGCAGTAGCCTTGGCTCAAATACTATAGCTCTTGCTAAAGCTACCTTCTGTGCTTCTCCCCCTGACAGTGTCCTGGCATTTTGCTGCTTTATTGCACATAAATCAAGCAGCTCAATCACACTATCTACCTTTTTGCTTATTTCATCCTTTTTATTTCCTCTAAGCTTTAAGGGATAGGCAATATTGTTATAAACGCTGGTATTAATCAGGTAAGGCTTCTGAAAAACCATTGTCATTTCTTTCCTGACAGTTTCTGTAGGCTGCATACCATCGAAGGTTATAGTGCCGCTATCCTGCTTCTCAATGCCTGATATAATTCTCATAAGTGTGCTTTTGCCAGAGCCATTGGGACCTATGATACCTGTAATGGTGTTGCTTTTTACCTCCAGCTCTCCTATACTCAGCACCGTCTTTTTTCTATAGCTTTTTGTTATTTTATCTATCATTATATTCATATTAATTCACCTGCTGACTATTATAAAGAATACTATTTATTACAAAGGATATCAGAAGCAGCACCAAGCCTAAAGCAATAGCCTGAGAATAGTCTCCCATACTTTGCAGCATAGCTATTGAGGTAGTCATTACTCGGGTGTGTCCCTTGATGTTTCCACCTACCAGCATTACAGCTCCAACCTCAGAAATAGCTCTTCCAAAGCCCGATACAATGGCAGCCAACATATCAGCTCTCATCTCAAATATTAGCAATGAAAGTGCTTGTCTCCTGTCAGCCCCCATGGTATATGCCAGCTGCCTTATGCGCTCCCCCTTATCTCTTGTACTGTTATATACAATACCCATTATAATAGGAGTTACCAAGGTAATCTGTGCCACAATCATTGCAGTAGGAGTAAAAAGCAGCTCCAGCTGTCCTAAAGGGCCTCTTCTGGATAAAATAAGAAACACAAACAAACCTGCAATAACTGGAGGCATACTCATTAAGGTATAAAGTAGTCTGATTATAGCCTTCTTTAACTTAAAATCCTTTAAGCCAATAAGTATTCCAAGGGGTAGAGCAATTATTGTTGATATTATAGTAGACATAAATGTGATATATATGGTCAAAAATATAATGGCATATATACCGCTATCAAAAGAAAATAACAGTCTAAAGGCTTCTGCAAAACCCTGTAGTATATAGTCCATAGCTTCTTCTCCTATCTCATAAAGTATTCAAAAAAAAACAATCCGAAAAGGATTGCTTCTTATATAAAAGCTTGCAATTTCCTTTCCAAAAGGGAGGCATAGAAATTTCTCACTATACCCATCGGCTACAGCTTCATAGGATATTCCTTTAGATGCTGCAGCTCGGAAATTTTTGATATTATTATTATATATTATTACATGCTATTTTACTATTGGCTTTTGTATTTTTCCTTCAATATACATAAATCTTCTTTGGTATTTATATTAATAAACATATCCCAATCTTTACTAAACCTTCTTGCATCAGCTTCATCAATATATAAAATCTGTGCTTTATCAAGAACCCTGCTGACTTTTCGCTGCTTATCTTTGTAAGCCTGCTCAATATCAGGCAGCAGCTCTTTTGAGTAATAGGCATTAAAAGGCTCAATCCAAGCTCCAAAACGGGTTACTACAGCTTTAGGCTCTGTATTTATTTCTTTTAGCCTATCTTGCATATATAAAATGTACTCTGTATTTATAAAGGGCATATCACAAGCTATGTAGTAGCTATATATGCTGTTTGACACCTTCAAGGCAGCGTGAATCCCTCCTAGAGGTCCAAAGTCTGGCAGCTCATCAGATACAAGCTTACAATCGTAGCCCTTGTACTCTTCAGGTTTGTTGGTTACAATTATGATTTCTCCAAACAATTTTTTTAAGGTTTCAAGCTGATATTCCACAATAAGCTTCCCTCTATGCTTTATAAACTGCTTGTCAAATCCCATTCTGTTGCTTTTGCCTCCTGCAAGTATCACCGCTGTATTCATCAGCATTAAAAGACCACCCCTATCGCTATAAGCAATCCAAACGTAATGTAAGTTATTATATGTAAATTATTTCTCCTGTAATTTTCTCAGTAATATACAAAATCCCTATGGAATGCCTTGGTTGAAGCCTTCTTTGGGTTGCTGAACCGGGATTGAAAAATAGTATGTCGTCTACAAGCTCATTATGAGGTATATGGCTATGTCCATAAACAATGCAGTCTACATTGTCATCAAGGAACTCCGCATAAGCACGTATATAAGTTTTGCCTCTACCCAAACCCATACCGTGAGTTAGCCCAATTCTCTTACCTCCAACCTCAATCACCTTTCGAGTACCATATTTTCTTAGTAGCTCATAGCTATCGTTATTTCCTGCAACCACATGTACCGGTGCTATTGCCTCAAGCTCTATAAGCACTTCTTCTATAAGTATATCTCCGGCATGCAAAATCAAATCTACTCCTTCAAATACCTCAAAAATCTCATTAGGTAGTGTTTTTGCAGGATTTTTAATATGTGTATCAGATATTACTCCTATTTTCATATGCCCTCCGAAATTGCATAGTCGTATATGCTATTTAAATATTAAGAGCACAGATTACTGTGCTCTTAATGATGACAAGCTTAAAATTCAAAGATTTTTAAAATAAATTGGAGTTATCTGCATCTCCATCAGCTTGATTTATACCGTCCCTATATGTCCTAATTGCCACAGATAAATAAACTATAGCTATCGCCCAATATATTACAAAAAATGTCGGGAAAATGTAGCCTGAAAAATCTACCCCAAGCTTAATAATCATTGGCAATGTAAGTGAATATATACTAAAGTTTAATAATTGCTTATATTTCAAATCAGTCTTGTATATAGAGTTGATTAGAACACCCACCAACGCCAATAACACAGCACTTAATAGCTTGAAACCCAATGCAAACACAAAGCCTGCTATCATTACAATAAGCACCAGCCAGCTTATTTGAGGCATGAAATCTATCAACATCTGCTTGTTAAACTCTACTTGATTAAACATTGCTAAATCAATTTCCTGCAAACGCTCGTTACTCATCATGTAAACCTTATCTTCAGTAATCAGCATTCCAATAATGACATTATCTAAAATTTTTGCATCTACTGAACCCGTAGTATCTATTACGAATAACTCATCGGTGTTATTGCTTATATAGTATGGCATCTCTCCTTCAAAGGAAAACCTTCCATCCTTCAACTGAAATTCTATCATACTTTCACTTAACTCAAAGGTTGCCTGCTCCACAGCAGTTTTAACCAAGATAAAATTTCTCATTGTTATCATTGAATATATTACTAAAAAAAGCAAAAGTAAATACAAAAAACTCTTGGCAAACCTATTGTCCTTTATTTTCTTGTAAAAAGTAAAATCTATAACACTTTCTTTGACTTGATAAAAAAAGTTCACTTTTTTGTCCTCCAAATCATAACAATATATACTAAGTAATTATAGCAGTTAAATGTTATACAGTAAATACGTGTATATATCCTTATAATCCTATAATCTAGATTTTATCGTACTCCTAGAACAGCTTCCTCACTATATTTTATCCCGCTAAACTCTTAATAATGCATACCTGAGTCCTTGACTCAAGGGCTATAACCGAAAAATCATTCTATAGAAATATCTATTTTTGTAGGTGTAATCATATAAATATATACATTTACCCCAATTATTTTACATCAACACTGGACAATTTAGTGCCTGTATACTATTGTACAAGCCTTTTAAATGAGCTAAACTATAGATAAAGTCGTATTGCATGCTTAATCCCTGATGAGGGAACGGGGGATAACTATGGGGTGAATAATACTGTAAAAGCAGTGTTTAGGGCTAACTCTCAGTCCGAATCCGTCAACTAACCTCGTAAGCATAAGAGAGGAGAGAAAGATTGAAAAGAGTAAAACTACTTTTATTTTTACTATTAGTGGTTTTTTCATTGTTCTCTGTTACATATGCGGACACTTATAAAGACGGCAGCAAAGGTAAAGCTGTTGAAGAAATTCAGCAGCAGTTAAAGAAGCTTGGGTTTTTTCAAGGTGAAACAACAGGCTACTTTGGATCGCAAACAACAGAAGCAGTGAAAAGATTTCAAGTAAAACGCGGCTTGCATGCCGATGGAGTTGTAGGTTCTAGTACTTACAAATACCTATTTCAAAATGCAAGTACAGCAACTAAGCAGAGCATAAAATCCACCAGTGACACAAAGCATGTTATGAGTATTAAAGATATTCAGACAGCATTGAAGAAGCTAGGGTATTATACAGGTACTGTTGATGGTATTTCAGGTAGCAATACCGAAAATGCTATTAAGAAGTTCCAAAAAGCTAACAAATTAACAGCAGATGGAGTTGTAGGTAATGGTACATCTAAGGTTTTATTAGCAGCTGCTAATAAAACTACTAATTCAGTAAATGTTTCAAGTAGTGCCATGAGCATAAAAGAAATACAAACTGCTTTAAAGAAGTTAGGTTATTACACAGGCACAGTTGATGGTGTTACAGGAAGTAAGACGAAAACAGCAATTAAAAAGTTCCAAAGTGCTAACAAACTTACTGCCGATGGAGTTGTAGGTGCTTCTACAAAAAGCAAGCTACAGGCAGCAATTGCAGCAAAACCAACTACAACTACAGCAGCAACAACAACAACCACTGCTCCAGCTAGTACAACAGCAAAGTCAGAACACGGTGTTGAGCTGCTAGACTGGTGGAAAAGTGCAAGTAAGATATTTCAAAGAGGCTCTGTAGCAAAGGTTACAGACGTTAAAACAGGTAAGACATTTAATATAATGAGAACCTATGGTACAAACCACGCAGATGTTGAAGCTCTTACTGCAAAAGACAGCGAAACTATAAAAGATATCTGGGGCGGCTGGAGCTGGACCAGAAGACCTGTCATAGTAGAAGTAAATGATAGGAAAATCGCAGCTTCCATGGCAGCAATGCCTCATGCAGGGGTAGACAGCAAGCCCGCTAATACATATGTTAGTCAGAGAAGCGGTGGCTATGCTAGAGGTACAAACTTGGACAAGATTAAAAACAATGGTATGAGCGGACATGTAGATGTTCATTTTCTAAATAGCAAAACACATGGTACAAATAAGGTTGACCCAAAACATCAAGCTGCAGTAAAAGAAGCAGCAAAATATTAATAATATGCGATACGACAGGTTCGGGGACACCCGAACCTTATTTTTTTCTATATTATAATTTGATATTAAAAATAAAATTTCTTTAAAAAAAGACTTGATAATTAATAATCATTATTATATAATAATAAATGTAAAGTAAATAGCAATTAATACCAAGCATTTATATATGTCTGGTACTAATAAATAAAATTGTAGGAGGACTAATAATGAAGAAATTTGTATGTACAGTATGCGGATATATCCACGAAGGGTCAGAGGCACCAGATAAATGCCCTATATGCAAGGCTTCAAAGGAAAAGTTCATAGAAAAGAGTGATGAAAATCTAGTATGGGCAGATGAACACAGAATTGGAGTTGCACAAGGTGTTGAGCAAGAAATAATCGATAGCTTAAGAGCGAACTTCACAGGTGAATGTACAGAGGTTGGTATGTACTTAGCTATGAGTCGTCAAGCAGATAGAGAAGGTTATCCAGAAGTAGCTGAGGCTTATAAGCGAATTGCTTTTGAAGAGGCAGACCATGCCGCAAAGTTTGCAGAGCTTCTAGGAGAGGTTGTTGTTCCTGATACAAAGAAGAATCTTGAAATGAGAGTTGATGCAGAGCATGGTGCTTGTCAAGGCAAGAAGGATCTTGCAACCTTGGCTAAGAAGCTTAACTATGATGCAATACACGACACTGTACATGAAATGTGCAAGGACGAAGCAAGGCATGGGATGGCATTTGCAGGGCTCTTGAAGAGATATTTCGGAAAATAATATATATTCAAAAAGCGGTCTGAACTTAATTCAGAACGCTTTTTTTCTTACCAAAAATTTTTATACTCATACTATCAGAAAGACTTTCTATTTCATCAGCTTATTCAAACCGTAAATTATCGCCTGTGGCGATGGAGGACAGCCTGGAATAACTAAATCAACTCTAAGTAGCTTATCTAACCTCTCGAAATTTCCGTAGCCCTCCTTAAATATACCTCCATCATAAGCACATGCCCCTACTGCTATTACTAATCTTGGCTCAGCCATGGCATGATACGTTTTTAATAGAGCTTCCTTCATATTTATAGCTACCGGTCCTGTAACTACTATACCATCAGCATGACGGGGCGAAGCTGCAAATTCTATACCATAGCGCGAAAGTGCATAATAGGTATTTTGCACTGCCGACAATTCAAGCATACAGGCATTGCAGGATCCTGTATCAACGGATCTTAATACTAAGGATCTGCCAAACTTTTTATAGATTTTATCTTTCAGCTCTAATCCAGCAGCTTCATTATCTGCATTTTCTATTGCTTCCAATGCTGCCATTTTATAGTCATGAGTATTTCTAAGAGCCTGACTTTTACATACTGTTATACAATTGCCGCAGTAGATGCATCTTTTTTCATCTATTGCAATTTTTCCTTCAGAAATACTTATTGCACCAACAACACATTTTTCTTTACATTCTCCACAACCGCTGCAAAGACTATCATTAACTTCAATCTTTCCATAAGAATTTGGGTTTTCAAAAAGTGGCTCTTTAATTGTTTCTTTTCCATATTTTAGTCTATCAAATATAACGTTCATATAGCACCCTACCTATCATTTTCAGAATAAGACATACTGAAGCTTTTATTACACAAAGGAAAATCTGGTACTATTTCTCCTAAAACTGCGTAGGTTAATCCATCCCAGTTTGTAAAGGAAGGAGTCTTAAAATACACTCGATCAAATTTATTATCCTTCCCAACTTTTCCGTAAACCACGAGTTCACCTTTAACAGTCTCTACTGCTACTAAAGCTTCCATGCCTTCCTGTAAACTTAAATTGACTCTGCTTACAGATATATCACTATCAATTGAAGACAAAGCTTTTTCTATAATAGAAAAGCCATCTCCTATCTCTTGAACCCTCAACTTGTATCTTTCAAACGCTCCACCTATTGTCTCAGTATTCACGCTTTCTTTGACACTTTTATAAATTTCATATCCAAAGCTGTGCCTTACATCATATATGATACCAGAAGCTCGTCCTGCAATACCTGTCATACACAATCTCTTTGCTTTTTCGTTATATACAATGCCTGTGTTTTCCACTCTATCAAGAAAAGAAACTGCATTTAATGTCATATCTATAATATCCTTCATCCTGCCTTTTAACCCATTCAATGTCTTTAAAACATCCTGCGCCTTTTCTCTGGTAAAATCAACGTTATTTCCGCATGGAATTATAGCATTTCTCAAATACCTGCTTCCAGTTATCCTCTCACAAAGCTGGTGAATCATTTCTGAAAAATATCCGAATTTTTTTGCAGGGTAGCTGTAGCCTACATCAACACATGCTCCTGCGATATCATCAAGAAAATTATACATCCTCTCAAGTTCAAGAACAACAACTCTCAATGCTTGAACCTCTACAGGCGGCTTCTTGCCCAACAGTTTTTCTACCAGCAGGGCATAAGCTTCACCATAAGCTGCGGTCGATTCCCCTGACACTCTTTCAAATAATAGATTAAGCTCATTGGCATCCAAATTTTCAGCTATCTTTTCAATTCCTCGGTGTTTATACATAAGTCTTATTTCCAGATTCTCTATTTGCTCCCCCATGACACTAAATCTAAAATGCCCTGGTTCTATGACTCCAGCATGTACAGGTCCAACAGCTATTTGGTAGCCGCCTTCTCCTTCCAGGGCTTTAAAGCCATATTCGGGAGTTTCCCTGTTGTCTTTTATCTTTTGTCCGAATGGGAAGTCTTTTCTCAGAGGATAAACATCCCTCTGCCATACTTCATGCTTTACAAGGTTTCTTGTATCGCGACCACCTAGAATCTTTAAGCCGTACAAATCGCTCATTTCTCTTTCAAACAGATGAGACTGATAAATCAAATCCTGTAGTGAGACAATTTCAACCTTTGTATTATAACCTATTACAACAAAGTAACCATTAGTTCTGCTGCTCATAATTACATTGATTTTTAGCGTATCGTTCCCATTATTGCAGAACTCTGCTACAAAATTCAATTTATATTCGCTTAGCAGCTTGCTTACAATATCTCTGATTTCTGAGGGGCTCGTCTCAATATACAGTTCAGTTTTATTTTTTATAGAACCCTTAATCTCGTACTTTTCAATATCCTTTTGAAGCAACTCTATTTTCATATTTTCACTTCCTAACCATTTATAATAGCTACTGCTTTTACTAATATCGTATTTAGATAATTATTAAAAGTACAGCTAACCAGCAATGCAAAAGCTACTGTTATAATCAAAGGGAGAATATTTTCTTTGTCCTTTTCCATCTTCTGATATTCCACATTTTCATGTACAAAAACCATTTTAATAAAGGCATTTAGGAATCCTGCAAAAGCTATGAGTAAACATAAAGCAAGCAGAACAACCGAAATATAATGTCCTCCTTCAAAACCTGCAACAAAAATATTAAACTCGCTAAAGAAAGCCGCAAAAGGTGGAATTCCTATAATTACTAACATGCCAAGAATTAAAAATATGGAATTTACAGGCATTGTCTTTATAAGTGCACTTATTTTATCGATTCTCTTAGTCTTGTAGGCACTCAATATATTACCTGAAACAAGAAAAAGAAGGCTCTTGCCATAAGCATAAATAATAGAGTGAAGCAATGCACCAAAGATACCAGCAAATCCTCCAAAGCCTAAGCCTAAGCTCATTATTCCCACATTTTCAATTGAGGAATAAGCAAGAAGCCTTTTATAATTACTCTGTCTCAATATGCTGAAGGTTGCTACCACAAGTGATATGCATCCAAAAGCTATAAAAAGATATTTAAGATTTTCAAGTCCACTGATATGTTTTACTACCGCATAAAATCTGACAATAACATATAGTGCAAGACTTTTTAGTATACCTGACATCATGGCACTTATAGGTGACGGTGCTTCGCTGAGAGCGTCAGAAAGCCAAGTATGCATTGGAGCAAATCCAACCTTTGTACCGATGCCTATGAATATAAAAGTAAAGGCCACCTTTGTAATATCCGGATTCATATACATAACGCCGCTCATAAGGAAAGTCCACTTTAAGGAATATGATAAAGCATCCTGGTTTACGCTGTATATGAATAAAATTATCCCAATCAAACCAATAGCAATACCTATTGAACAAAGTATAATATATTTCCAGGCTGCCTCCAGTGAAAGCTTGGTGTTATTATAACCTATAAAAAAAGCTGTAGAAAGCGTAGTAGCTTCAAGACCTATCCACATCGCCATTATGTTATTGCTGACACTTAAAAATATCATTGAAAATACAAAAGTGGTAAATAAAACATAATATGCTTTTGCTTTTTTAATACTTATTTCTTTTTCCTCAAGGGAGTTTTTAATATACTTATGAGAGTAAAGGGCAGCAATAAAACTCACTGTAGTGATTATTAAAAGCTGTATGAGGCTTAAGCTGTCTATATATACAAGGTTATTCAGAAAACTTATATGCTCTTCTTGTACTACCGTATGTCCCAAAACGAATGTAAATATTGCCAAAACCAATAACATTACAATGTTAATGATAGATACTACATTAATTTTATTAATAAGAGCAGTATTTAAAAGCATTATTATCATAATGGCTGCTACAAGGTATATATACATTTTTTCACCCTCTATTCCTTTAAACTTGTTAGATAGTCAGTATTAACAGTGTCAAAGGTTTTATTTATTCTAAAAACCATCATACCCATTATTAACGCCAGCACAAGAAGTTCGAATATGATTCCAAGCTCAATAATCCATCCCATTTTCACCATAACTACTTCAAACAATACTATGCCGTTTTCTAGGGTAAGAAGTCCAATCATCTGAGTAATGGCTTTTTTTCTTCCTATTAAAAGCATTGAACCTGCTATCATAAGAGCAATGCCTGTTTTAAAAATAAAATCGCCATAGCCCTTTAAAACTATAAATATAATTACCATAGAAAATCCCGTAAACATATATGACCAGAAACCATTTATGATAAGCTCCATCTCCCTGTTCATCTTAAGATACTTTACTGATTTATTAATTATAAAAGGAATTCCTAGAACCTTTATAATAAAGGTCAATAGAAAGAGTATATAATAATGATATTCTCCTGATTCAAAGCCCTTTGTTAAGCACAGAACAGCAATAAACAGCGATTGAACTGCAAAAGCATTATTTAATAGCTTAATTCTTCTGAGCCCTGACATAACAAGTGCAGATATCAAAATAACAGCAACTAAAAATTCCACAAAACTTCCTCCTTACACAAAATAATTTATTGCAATAGCAATTATCCCCAAAGAAAGTGCTGCCGCGATAACTTCTGGTACTCTAAATAACCTGAATTTTGACATAGCAGTTTCAAGAATAGCTATAGCCACAATACACAGTAGTATTTTAGCTATATAAACTGCAACACCTATAATTAGTGATGTTATTGTTATAGTTGTACCTATCCCGTAAGGGAAAAAGCAATTAGCTAGTATAGTGATAAAGACCATAAGCTTTACATAGGAAGAAAGCTCTATACATGCAAGATCTGGACCTGATAAATCCAGTACCATAGCCTCATGAACCATTGTAAGCTCAAGGTGAGTTTCCGGATTATCTACAGGCATTCTGGCATTTTCAACTAATAGCACTCCAAAAAATGCTATAGCAGTAAGTATATGCCCTACACTAAACCTAAAGGTTTCCGCATTAGCTGCAGCAATTTCATAAATATTAAACTGTTTGGTTTCCATGTATAAAAACATTATTATTATAAAGACTATAGGCTCAGCAAACATGGATAAAAAAAGTTCACGACTGCTTCCCATGCCGCCAAAGGTGCTTGCACAATCAAGTCCCAGAAGCGCATTAAACAATTTTATGATTGCTAAGATAAATACAACTATAAATATATTTCCTAAGTAATTGTTTGTACCCGTGTAAAATACAGGAACCATAAACGCCGCCACAATCGAAGCCACAAGAGATGCAAAGGGGCCTATCTGAGTAATCAACGATGAACTTTTTGAAATAACCTTTCCCTTGCCAAAGAGTTTAGCTATATTATAATAAGGCTGAAATATTGAGGCTCCCGTATAGCCTCTTATAAATGCCTTAAGCCTTTTCAAAATACCGATAAAAAGCGGTGTTAATATTAAAAGCATCATACTTTGAATAAAATATATAATATACTGATATATTGTATGTGTCACAATTTCGCCTCCACCCTTAAACGAATTTAATCACAAGCACGAGTGCAAGTATTAGAGAAATAAATATATAGGATATGTAAGCCTGTATCTTTCCATGATGTATCTTTAATACTTTATCTGAACAGTAGTTAATACCATCAATAATAGCGGAGTAAACATTTTTTTCGATTACATCATGTACCTTTTGCTTCAGATATACCGTATCCTTAACTCTAACTTCCTTCTTATAGCCTGCAATACTTCCTGAAAATCTTGCCATAGGTTGTACAAAGCCGCTGGAGGAGTACTGCATAAAAGGTTTAGGATAATCAAAGCCGCAGCCCCAAGTATCATTAGCTTCAACAACTTTATTTTTTGACTTTAACTTAATCCATATATATAAAATAACACTAATTATTATAATTAAACCTGAAACTAAAGTGATTTCATAACCAAAGCTGTTAACCTGAATACCTACTTCTTGTCCGGTTATACTCGCTGCAATGGCAGAAACTATGTTTATAACAAAAGGCGAGAACACTCCAAGAAGTATGGAATAAACTGCAAGTATACCCATTCCAATATTCATTGACATTGGGATTTTTTTAGCTTTTTCCGCACTTTCTGTCCTTGGCACTCCTAAAAATGTTATTCCAAAGCTTTTAACTGCACTCCATATTACTCCTCCGCCTGTAAAAGCTAATAACATTCCGCACAGTGCTATTACAGCAATCAACTGTGGACTCTTAAAGGCTGCAGCACCTTCGACGAAGCTTCTGAGTATGAGTATTTCACTGGCAAAACCATTCAGTGGCGGTATAGCTGATATTGCTGCAGTACCTACAAGCATACACAAGGTAACAAATTTCATTTTTTTATAAAGTCCACCCAGCTTATTCATGTTTTTAGTTGAGGTAGCATACAATACACTTCCTGCTCCAGTAAAAAGCAGACTTTTAAATACTGCATGATTCAATATGTGAAATAATGCCGCTGTCAGTGCCATTATTTCCAGTCCATAAAGCTTGTAACTGTTAAACAGTAATGAAAGCCCCAGAGTGCAAAATATAATCCCAATATTCTCAGCACTGGAGTAAGCCAGAAGTTTTTTAATATCATCCTGAAGCAGTGCATTAATAACTGAATAAACTGCCGTAACCACACCAATCAGCATTACTACACCTGCATAAAAGGGTGATACTCCATTCAAAAATTGAAAAGCCACTCTTATAAAACCATAAAGTGCAATCTTCAGCATAACTCCCGACATAAGAGCAGATATGTTTGATGGTGCACAAGGGTGAGCCTTTGGTAGCCAGGCGTGTACCGGCAGCAACCCTGCTTTTGTACCAAAGCCCAATAATGCAAGAAGTATTATAACAGACTTTTGAGAGTCTGTGAGTTTCAAAGAAGCTGCAGCCATCACATGGAAGTCTGTGGTTCCTGTATACTTTTTTAGTAAAATAAACATACAAATAAGCAGCAAACCACTAATATGAGTCATTATAAAGTACATGATTCCGATTTTAATATTTTCTTTACTGCGATATTCATAGATAATAAGAAAAAATGAGAATAACGACATTAGCTCCCAAAAAACAAGAAAACTGATACTGTCACCGGCCACCACTACTCCCAGCATGGATGCGCAGAATGATATCATCAACATCCAAAAATACTTAGCTGAATAGTGTGTTCTGTATTCATTTATATATCCCTTGGAATATATAAATACCGGTACAAGTATCAGTATGTTAAGTAATGCAAAATAGATTGTAAGCCTGTCCTTCATCAAAAAGGACGCGATACTCGAGTCCATTAATTTCATCTCCAATTTGAATTTAAAAATATTGCATAAACTTGCACTTTGCTTTTTCCTTATGCATTTTTTATATTAATACAAATCATGAGTAATTACAACAGATATTCCTAAGTTTTTTAGACAAGCTTATACAAATAAACTTATAAACATATAC
The DNA here is from genome assembly GCA_049684915.1 of Lutisporaceae bacterium. Lineage (GTDB taxonomy): Bacteria > Bacillota > Clostridia > Lutisporales > Lutisporaceae > GWB2-37-7. Next base: position 32,168 of record JBAVGO010000102.1, read on the forward strand.
TTTTACGTAATACAATATATTGTCACAAGAATTTTAATGTAATTATTTCTTATTTTTCAATTTACCTTCTGCCTTCTTATATTCTCAACCACTCTAGATTACAGTTTAGCTCCAGGTCAGCTTCTCCAGTGCAATATGACTGCGATACCAATCATCATTTTGTAAAAGCATTTCAGGAGAACCTTCACTTTTGACTCTACCGTTTTCTAGTATAACCACTATATCGCTTGCAAGCATAGAGGATAAGCGGTGAGATATGGATAATATTGTATGAGCATCGCTTGCCTTTTGCAATACAGACACTATTTTTTCTTCTGTAATAGAATCAAGATTCGCTGTAATCTCGTCCAGCAGCAGAATAGGAGGATTTGTCACAATAGCCCTTGCTATTGCTAGAAGTTGTTTTTGTCCCTGCGAAAATAGAGTGTCATTGGTTACTTTTGTATCTATTCCCTTCTCCAAAGCTGATATATAATCTGTCAGTCCCACAAAATCCAGAGCATTTTCAATTTGTTTCCTTGTAATGCTCTCGTCTTGGAGACTGATTTGCTCTGCTACTGTTCCCTTAATAATATGAAAGCCTTGATCAACATACCCGAATATTTTGCGTTTTTCGGAGTTTGGTATTTCATAAACATCAACCCCGTTTATTGTGATGCTTCCCTTTGACGGTTTAAGAAGCCCCATAATTAACTTGAATAATGTAGATTTTCCAACGCCTGTTCTGCCTACAAAGGTAACTTTCTCATTTGGTTTTAAACTAAGATTAATATTCTGAAGAACATCAGTGCCTTCTTCATATTGAAATGTAATATCATTAAAAGATAATCTCACATCCTCACGTATTGGGATAATGTCTTCTGTCTTTAATTCATTCTTCTTAAAGCCATCCTCAGGCTCACTGTAAAAATCATCTACTCTTCGGATACCTGATACTGCCTGTTGAATGTTTTGCAGTTCCATCCCCAGGTTCTCAATTGGCGCAAACAAGTTTGATATTAGTTCAATTGATGCTGCAATCATCCCCAGGGATATACCCAAATAGTTCAGTTGCTTGGATGATAATACTACAATGAAACCAATAACAACAGCACGAGTAAGCTGAATAATTGGGGAGAACACAGAATCGTAGAAGTTTACCTTCTCAATTGTTTTATAATTATCAAGTAAATACTTCGTATAGTTCTTCTCCATGTAGTCTTCCTTGCTGTAAGATTTAATCATCTGTGCATTTTTTAAGCTTTCAGAAATATGATTATTTACTCTGCCTATCAATATTCGATTTTCAAGCTGTGCCCTAAGCATTCTTTTTTGAAAAAGTCGTGTAATAGCATAAATAGCTGGCAGCAGTAATAGAATCACCATTCCAAGCTTTGCACTGAACATCCAAATAGAAATTACAATACCTATAATCTTAAAGCAGTCAACCATCATTCCAATAATGCCACTTGTAAACAGTGAATTGATTGCATCAACATCATTTGTAAACCTTGAAACAACTATACCCGAGCCATTAGTAGAAAAGAACCTTGCATTTACTCTTTCAAGCTTTTCCATCATTTCAACTCGTATCTCTTTTGTAATTTTTTGACCCAAAACTGTAAGAATAGCCTCTTTAGCAAAGTCAAATATTCCAATAAACAATAGTACACCAATATAAGCAACTGCTAAAACAAGCAATTTGTCAGAGCTTTTGGGGACAAGGTTATGATCCACTATGTATTTCAAAATTTGAGGAGGAATTAAGCTAGCAACAACAACGCCGCAAATGGCAAACATTAACAATATGCTTGTTCCAATATTCCCTTTAATTACTTTAATCATAGAATTCTTTGTCAAATTATTTTTCATCATTGTTCCCCCCCCTCTGTACGCTGTAAATTAAATATTGTCGCATAAACTTCAGATTTTTTCATAAGTTCATTATGTGTACCGTAATCTACTGCTTTGTCGTTGTGTAACATTATAATCTGGTTAATTCTACTGAAAATAGCTAGACGGTGAGAAACTAAAATAATCAAACTATCTTTATAATTATTTTTTAAGTTTTCAATGATTTTTTCTTCTGTTTCCATATCAACCGCCGAAAAGGGATCGTCTAATATTATAATTTTATTTTTATTAAACAAGGCTCGTGCAAGTGCTATCCTTGCCTGCTGACCACCGCTTAACCTAATTCCACTATTTCCAACTAAGGTGTTTTGCCCGTCTGGCATTGCTGCTAAATCAGTGTCAAAGCAGACATCCTCTAAAACAGAGGTAATGTCTTGTTTGCTTCCCAAGGTGATGTTGTTATAAATAGTATCGGAAAGCAGCTGAGGATTATGACCTAAGTAAGAAATCATCTGACTTCGCTCATATTCCGAATAATTCTTTAGTTCCTTACCATCTATTTTGATGCTGCCTTGATAGATATATAATCCAAGTAAAGATATTGCAAGTGTAGATTTACCAGAAGCAATAGAACCTGTCACGCCTATAATTTCCCCTTGTTTTCCTTGAAAACTAATATTTTCAATTAGGTTTTCCTTACCTTCTTCATAGCAAAAGCTGAGATTTTCAACTGATAATACCGTATTATCTTTATTTATATTAGTGGTAGTATCTTTACTTTCATATTTTGTAAGATAGGGTTTAATGCGCTTCCATGACACTTGTGATTTTTGTACAGAATTAAATAGCTTTGCTGCTTTGCTTGCCTTAACTGCCATGGCAGTAAACATAGTGATGTAAGCATAAAAAACTCCTACAGTCCATCCTCCATTAATCACCTTTGTGCCGCCCAGATAGATTACCATGATTATTCCAAGCATTGCTATGACATGGTATATTGGCTGCATGGAATTTTCTAATATATTGGCCCTAATCGCCTTGTTCTGCAAATCTTCCAAGTCACCATTGTACCTTGTTCTATTTTGAGACTCCATGCCGCTTACACGATAGAGCATGGAATTTTCAATTGCATCATAGGTAATATCAGCTACCTCACTGCTTTTTTTGCGAAATGCAATTGAATACTTGTAAATAATACTCTTCAATTTTTCTGCAAGAGCCATTGCAATAGGAATAAAAATAATAGAATATATAGTTATTTTCACATCATAAATAAGCATTGATATTAGGTAAGCAGCCATGAGAACACCAGTATCAAATACTTCAGTGGTGAACTTTCTCATACCCTCCACACATAAATCAACATCAGAGACAGCTCTTGTCATTAGGTTACCCACATTTTCATTATCCAGCTCAGAAGTGCTTTTATGCATTATATTATTGTATATCATAAGCCTCATGACAGCACTAGTGCTGTTGGCAAAACGTCTTATATAAAAGCGCTTAAAATAACGCAAAAGTTGGATAGCTCCAATAAGTGCAACATAGGTAGCTGCAAGTATTACTACAGAAGATAGGTTGTCCCCACCAACAATAGCGTCTATGAGCTTTCCTTGATATATAGGACCTAAAACGATTGCACTATTAAAGGACAATCCGAATATTATTATACAAGCTACAACGAATTTTTCTTTTTTCCAATAATTAATAATTTTGTCTGGCTGTTTCATAGGCTCAATCTTCATTATAATACCCCCTATTACCTACTGCTTTTTTTGCCATACATTAAGCTTTTCTATCTCACATTTATTCTACCTTATCCGAATAATAGTTACACTCTACGATAAGAAATATTAAATCTTTCTGCTGTTAATTGGGCTGATATTTAAAATACCTCTTATGCTCAATTGTATAACATGGAGCTAACAATTACAAAAGAGGTGCATCTATAGTTTATGCTAAAGATACGCCTCTTTTTTTATACTTAAAAGCTTTAATAAAACAACCTTCAAAAGAGAGATGATTTTATATTATTTATGCTCCCCTAAATAAGCTTTTTGTACATCATCGTTACTTAGCAGCTCCTTACCAGGTCCCTCCAGCACAATGCCTCCCGTTTCTAAAACATAACCATAGTCTGCTACTTCAAGAGCTGCTTTAGCATTTTGCTCAATTAGCAATATTGTAACACCGTTTTTGTGTATTTCCTTAATAATACTGAAAATATTCTTTACAATTAATGGAGCTAGACCTAGCGACGGTTCATCCATCATCATCAATTTTGGCTTTGACATTAAACCTCTTCCTACTGCAAGCATCTGCTGTTCTCCCCCTGATAGGGTTCCGCCCTTTTGCCAGATTCTTTCCTTCAATCTTGGGAATAGTTTATAAACCCAGTTTAAATCCTTATTTATTTGCTCTTTATCATTTCTGATATAAGCTCCCAGTAACAAATTTTCTAATACTGTCAGATCAGGAAAAATTCTTCTTCCTTCTGGGACCAATACAATTCCCTTTGATACTATCTGAGTTGTTGGCTTGCATATAATTTCTTCTCCATTAAACTTTATACTGCCACCAGAGGCTTTCGCCAAGCCCATTATACTTTTTAAAGTGGAGCTTTTACCAGCACCATTAGCACCTATAAGGGTCACAATCTTATTTTGGGGTACTTCAAGATTTATGCCATTTAGTGCATGGATTCCTCCATAATGCACATGTAAGTCGCTTATAGTTAACATTAATCCACCCCCAAATAGGCTTCAATAACCTTTTTATTGTTTTGTATCTCACTAGGTATACCGTCAGCTATCTTAACTCCATAATCCAAAACATAAATTCTATCACATATTCCCATAACTACCTGCATATGATGTTCAATCATCAATATGGACAATTTATATTCCACACTTATTTCTTTAACAAAATCCATAAGCTCATTGGATTCCTGAGGATTCATACCAGCCGCAGGTTCATCAAGTATCAAAAGCTTAGGATCTGTAGCCAAGGCTCTGGCAATTTCCAGTCTTCTTTGCTTTCCATAGGGTAAGCTTGAGGATTTTTCATCCTTTAAGCCTTCTAAGCCCAAAGCCTTCAATAACTGTATTGATTTTTCATATACCTTCTTTTCTTTTCTTAAATAATCAGAGGTTTTAACTATGGCAGAAAACAGATTAGAGCCAAAACGCATGTGATTAGCTATGATTACATTTTCCAAAACAGATAGATCTTTAAAAAGTCTTATATTTTGAAAGGTACGTGCAATTCCCAGCTTAGTTATTTCATGTGTTTTCATACCTGTTATATTCTTGCCCTCAAAAATTACATTTCCTGAAGTCGGAGAATAAACGCCTGTTATCATATTGAAGCAGGTTGTCTTACCCGCTCCATTTGGACCAATAAGTCCTATTATTTCATTTTCATTTATTACTAAATCAAGACCAGATACAGCTGTAAGACCTCCGAATTTTATTGTCAATTTATCAATTTTTAAAAGAGACACGTTCTCACATCCTTTAGCTAATCTATACTTTTTTTGTTTTAAATGGCAGCTTTATTTTCCTAAACCAATCAAGGGAAAATTCATTGGTACCCATAAGACCGCGCTGATAGAAAAGTATTACTAACATCAACAGTAAAGAGAATACAACCATACGTGTTCCAGCTATTCCGTTAATAACCAAGGCACCTAACTGAATTCTACCATCTAATACTCTAAGTACCTCCATTGCTATTGTGACTACTATAGCCGAAATTACGCTGCCTGTAATGCTTCCAATGCCTCCAAGCACAACTATTAATACTATATTGAAGGTCAACAAGTATCTAAAGAATAACGGATCTATAGTTCCCATCAGGTGTCCTAGTAGTGCGCCGCCTACACCTGCAAAGAATGAACCAATAATAAAAGCTATCATTTTATGCTTAAAAAGATCAATTCCCATAGCCTCAGCTGCTATTTCATCTTCTCTTATTGCCTTAAATGCTCTACCGTAGGTACTATTAATAAGCAATACCATAAATACTACAGTGATTATAACTATACCCCATATCCACCAGTATGCTTCCCACGACTTACCTGTTATCCCTATATTAGGAATACCGTTCAAGCCTAAGGCACCATTAGTTATGTTCTGAATATTTGTAAATATTACCCTAATAATTTCGCTAAAACCTAAGGTTGCAATAGCTAGATAGTCATCATTTAGTCTTAGAACAGGTGCACCTATTAAAGCTCCTGCTATAGCAGCCACTAAGCCCCCTATTATTATCGCCACTGGAAAAGGCACATGGACATTTAATAGCCAAGGTGCTATAGGCTCTAAAAAGAAGTTCATCTCCTTCATTTCCTTTGACATTGTAAGCAAAGCACTTGTGTAAGCTCCGACTGCCATAAACCCTGCATGTCCTAAGGAAAACAATCCTATAAAACCATTAATCAAGTTCATGCTGATGGCTAATATAACATAAATACCGCAAAGGTTAAATATTCTTGCCTGAAACGAACTCAAAAATCTGTTAAGAATAAACAGCAAAACAACTACCACTGCTATTGATATTAGTGATTCAATAACTTTCTTTTTCTTCATACTCTACACCTTCTCTGCTGAATTTTGACCCATCAGACCAGTGGGTTTAACTAAAAGTATTACAATCAAAAGTACAAAGGCAAATGCATCCCTATAGCCTGATAAGACTGGCGAGGATGCAACAATTGCAATTTCACCCAATCCCAGTATAAAGCCTCCCAATACTGCCCCTTTAATATTTCCTATTCCTCCTATAACTGCTGCAATAAAGCACTTTAGTCCTGGCATTATACCCATCAAAGGAATAAGCTGTGGATACCTAAGCCCCCACAATATTCCTCCTATAGCCGCCATAGCCGAGCCCGCACCGAAGGTGAAGGATATTATGCTATTAATATTTATGCCCATTAGCTTTGCAGCATCATAATCTTTAGAAACCGCTCTCATTGCCATACCTGTTTTTGTCTTATTTATAATATAGTTTAGTATCACCAAAGCAATTACTGTAATAATCGGAATTATGATTGTAACAATAGAAATAGAAACATTTCCTATGACTAAAATATGAGAAAACATTTGAGGTATAGGAAATGCCTTTGGTCTTCCTCCAAAAATTACAATAGCTAAATTTTCTATCAGGAAGGAAACGCCTATAGCAGATATCATTATAGAAATTCTCGGTGAGCTCCTTAAAGGTCTGTATGCAGTTCTTTCCAAAATGATTCCTAAGAAAGCTGTAAGTATAATCGCAATCAAGAAAGCCGCCCACCATGGGAATAAAAATTTAGTCATACTATAGAATGCAATGTATGTAGCCAGCATAAAAATGTCCCCGTGAGCAAAGTTAATAAGTCTTAGAATTCCATAAACCATGGTATAACCTATAGCAAGCAACGCATATAAGCTGCCTAGAGAAAGACCATTAACTAAATGCTGTAAGAATGTTTGAAAACTCATAAATTTTCCCCCAAACTCGGTTTATTGTATTTATATAATATAGGGTATAAAGTGAATAGACTTCCTGAGGGAAGTCTATTCACTTTTAAATGTCAATATACGTTATTATTTTTTTATAGGTTCAACCGTTGTTAAATATGTGAACTTTCCATTTTTTACAGTCTTTATAACAGCTGACTTAACAGCATCTCCATTAGCATCAAGTGAGACTAAACCGGCTGCTCCAGGAAAATCCTTAGTTACAGCTAGTGCATCTCTGATTGCTTGCGGTTCAGCTTTGCCAGCTCTCTCTATTGCATTTAAAGCTAATAGATAAGCATCATAGCCAAGAGCTGTGACTGCTGCAGGCTCTTTGCCATATTCCTTACTATAAGCCTCAAGGAATTCAGTTGTTGTTGCTGTAAGCTTAGCATTTGCATCAAAGAAGGTTGAAAAAACGATTCCTTCTGCTGCTAATCCAGCCACTTCTATAACATCAGGTGTTTCCCATGTATCTCCGCCAAGTATTGGAAGAGTAAGTCCCAATTCTTTCGCTTGCTTCATTATTAAAGCTGATTCTGTAAAGTTACCAGGTGCAAATATGGCTTCAGCTCCTGATGCCTTTATACCTGTCAATTGAGCTGTAAAGTCTTGATCCCCTGTATTGTAGTAACCTCTATAAACTATTGCCTTATCGTCACCTGTCAATTGTTTAAAAGTATCTTCAAAAAATTTTGCCAAGCCAACTGAATAGTCATTTGACTTCTCAATTATGAAAGCAACCTTTTTTACTTTAACTTGATTAAAAGCATAGTTAGCCATTACATTACCTTGGAAAGGATCTATAAAGCAAACTCTAAAGTAGTAATCGTTATTTAATGTTACCAATGGGTTTGTTGCAGAAGTTCCTATAGCAGGTACTCCTGCATCCTTGAAAACAACACCGGCTGCTATTGAAAGACCGCTACCCCAGCTTCCTAGTACAACTGAAACCTTATCTTGGTCTACAAGTCTTGTTGCCGCATTAGCTGCTTCAACCTTGTCTGACTTGTTGTCTAATATAACTAGTTCAACCTTTTTGCCTAAAGCTGTCGGATGTAATTTGTTTGCAAGCTTAATACCTTCAAGCTCCAATGCCCCACCAGCTGCGTTAGTACCTGTCAATGGCTCAAATACACCAATTTTGATTACATCTTCCTTGGGTTGATTAGTTGCACCTTGCTGTCCGCAACCTACTGCAATGATAGAGAATATCATTACAATTGCAACAAATAGAGAGAACTTCCTTTTCATGTTGCTTCCTCCTTCACTTATTTACCTTTTTATGTGTTGAAAAGCTTTTCATTTTTATTTTGTTGACACAATTTTCACAAATGCTCATTATTTTAACTAAACATATTATTTATGTTTAGTTAAAAGTTACAATTTTATACAGATGATAAAAAAACAAACATGTGTTATAATATCAAAGATTGTGTAAATTTTGATAGAGGAAGGTAATAAAGTGATAACAGTAACAAATGTAAGCTTAAGATATGGTGGAAGAAAACTTTTTGATGAGGTAAATCTAAAGTTCACTCCAGGTAATTGCTACGGACTTATAGGCGCAAATGGAGCAGGCAAAACTACCTTTTTAAATATTTTGTCTGGTGAAATAGAGCCAAATACAGGCGATGTGAGCGTACTTCCAAACACTAGAGTTTCAGTATTGAAGCAGGATCATTATGAATATGATAATAATCATGTTATAGAGACTGTAATAATGGGAAATGCAAGATTATATGAAATAATGAAGGAAAAGGACGAGCTGTATGCAAAGGCTGATTTTACAGATGCTGATGGCATTAAAGCAGCCGAGTTAGAGGGCGAGTTTGCAGAGCTTAACGGCTGGGAAGCTGAATCAGAGGCTGCAACTCTGCTACAAGGTTTAGGAATCAGTACTGAGCTTCATGATAAGCTGGTAGCTGAACTTATAGGCTCCGAAAAGGTTAAGGTGCTTCTTGCACAGGCACTGTTTGGTAAACCTGGCGTATTGATATTGGACGAACCTACAAACCATCTTGATATTAAGTCAATAGCATGGCTTGAGGAATATCTAATCGAATTTGAAGGTACAGTTATAGTAGTATCTCACGATAGACATTTCTTAAATAAGGTTTGTACTCATATGGCTGATGTAGATTTTGGCAAAATAAGGCTTTATGTAGGCAACTACGACTTTTGGTATGAGTCTAGCCAGTTAGCTCAGCAGATGATGAAGGATCAAAACAAGAAAAAAGAAGAAAAAATAAAGCAGCTGCAAGAGTTCGTCGCAAGATTTAGTGCCAATGCATCAAAATCAAAGCAGGCTACTTCCCGAAAGAAGCTACTAGATAAGATAACTCTGGATGATATCCAGCCCTCAAATAGAAAATATCCTTTTGTTGGCTTCAAGCCTGAAAGAGAAGTAGGTAATGATATACTTATAGTTGAAAACCTATGCAAGACTATAGATGGCGAAAAAATTCTTGACAATGTAAGCTTTACAGTTGCTAAAGGTGACAAAATTGTATTTGTAAGCGAAAACGAAATAGTAAATACTACATTATTTAAAATCCTTATGGGTGAAATAGAGCCTGATAGTGGCAGCTTCCGTTGGGGTATAACAATAACAAAAGCATACTTCCCCAAGGATAACAATGAGTATTTCAATGAATGTAATTTGAGTCTAGTTGACTGGATGCGACAATATTCAGTTGATCAGACAGAAACATATGTAAGAGGCTTCTTAGGCAGAATGCTATTCTCCGGAGAGGAAGCACTAAAACAGGTAAATGTGTTATCAGGAGGCGAAAGAGTGCGTTGTATGCTTTCACGTATGATGCTTAGCAGTGCCAATGTGCTGGTGCTAGACCAACCAACCAATCATTTGGATTTGGAATCCATTACAGCAGTAAACAACGGATTACAAGCATATGTAAGCAACATACTATTTACTTCTCATGACCATCAATTTATAGAGACAATAGCAAATAGAATAATTGATATAACTCCTGAGGCTGTAATTGATAGAAAAATGACCTATGATGAATATCTGGAGCAATTTAGAGCATAAAAAAAATAGGCAGTGTCTAATGACATTGCCTATTTTTTTATGTCATAAAGTTATAACTTCTGAATATACTAACAGTGGCCCTAAAATAATAAATCTTATTGTAATTTTTATGCTTAATACTATCCGTAATAAACATGTAACAAAGTTGTAACAGTCCTGAAATTGTATTAATGTGGTCCTCATGGTATATTTTTAATGTAGTGTAATTGGCTACAAAAAATTACGTAGGAGGTCGTGAAAATGTTGAGACTTAGAATTACTTCAACAACTGAATATGTAGAATCGCGGCCCGAGGCAAAATTGTAGAAACGTTTTAAATTAAATCTAAAATTTGAACATTTCAGTCACGGGCTAGTTATCCGTGACTTTTATATTGCTTAAATTTGGCTTGATTATGCTTAATGCCTTTTTACGCACTAAACTTCGATCATGGATATTCCATGGTCTTTTTTAATGCAAAAATATATTTGTGTCATTTATGTAATGTAATGAATATTATTTTAGGGGTAGACATTTGGAAGAGTTGCAAAAATGCTTTGATACAAGGAGGTAATGTTATGGGATTATTAAATATTATAAATATAAACGATGACCGCAAGGAGCATAAAGCATTAAGAACCAAGAATAAGGCTTTCGCAAAAAGAAATTACGGATATTCAGTTTATGAGTCTCTGGAGTATGGAAAGAACACTAAAGTTCAAAACGGCTTTGGGCTACAGTTTGACATGTTTAGAAGCTACGTAAGATAATGAACACACTAAGTAAGTAACTTCATTGATACAGGCTTTGAAGTCAGCAAACAAATTCTAATAAATAGAAATAATTCAGCAAGGGAGGTCGTTCTTATGAATTTAGTCAGCAGTATAATGATTAAAGATAATGATATAAAGAATAATTCTTTAGATATTAAAAAATCAAATACAAATTTTGACCATGGTTTTAATTTGTATAAAAATATCGAGTTTGGCAAGAATAGTTCTAAAAATATCAGCAGAAACATGCATATGGATATGATATGCAATAGAATAATATAAGTAATATCAAGCGTACAGGACAGCATTCATAAAGATGCTGTCCTTACCTTTATATAACATTTCTGACCCATTTATTTGATTTTACCCTTATCATCCCAAAATAAGCCTTTACAAGCTCCTCTAGGGATATAAGTGTGAACACCATATAGGCTGGCAAATGCCACCATAACGCTCCTGCAAAGGCTAACGGCACCCCTACAATCCATACACTACAGGTTTCTAATATCATCGAGAAGGTTGTATCTCCTCCGCTTCTCAAAATCCCTATAACTAAAATATAGTTTAAAAATCTAACCCAGAGAAAAATCCCCATTATCAAAAGTATTTTCTGTGCAACTCCCTGCACTACATGAGTACTGCTAAACATCATTATTATCACTGGAGAAATAAGTATCAAAATTAAACCTAATACTATACCTATAAAAGTGCCTATCTTAATATATCTATTGCCATACAGAATTGCATTTTCCTTATCTCCTGAGCCAATTTCGTTACCTACCATAACAGAGCATGATGTCCCTAAGCCCATAGCTACGACTATGAAAATACCTTGCACAGTATTTGCAATCTGCATTGAGGCAATAGCAGTAGTGCTTATGCGGGCATAAGCAGCACTATACATAGTCATTCCTAAAGCCCAAAATACATCGTTTAATATAACTGGTATTGCAGTTACCAGTATATTTCTTATAAAGCTTACATCTAGACTTTTTATATCCCTAAGTCTTGAGAAAAGCACCTTATCCTTTCTTATTGCATAAACCCAAAAAACAATTGCAATTGCTTCTACAAGCCTTGCTATAACAGTTGCAATAGCTGCACCCTCTATCTCCAGCCTTGGGAAACCAAATAATCCAAAAATAAGTACATAGTTTAATACTCCATTGACTATCAAAGATACAGCACTTATAATCATTGGCATTTTTACATCACCAATATTCCGAGCTGCAAAGCTGTAAGCAATACTTATAGAGGTCATTACATAGCTAAAAGAAACAAAACGCATATAGCTTATTCCATATTCTATAACAGCTTCATCAATTGTAAATAGCTGCATAATTTGTCTAGGTAGGTATAGTGCAATCAACGTGAACATTAAACCCACTGCTGCTCCTATTAATATAGAAAAACCTAGGGTTCTTCTTATGTTTTCCTCATCCTTGCTACCCCAATACTGTGCAATAAATATGCCACAGCCACTGTTTATGCCATATATCAAAAGGAAGAACACAAAAAACACTTGATTTGCCAATCCTACCGCCGCAAGCTGTGCTTCTCCAAGAGCACCTACCATAACCGTATCCAACATATTTATAACAGAAGAAATAAGGTTTTGAAGCATTATAGGAAGTGATATGGCAAGCATTTTATTATAAAATTTACGATCATTAAAACCCAAATTAAACATCAATATACTCCATTCATAAAAGCTCGGATTATTCCAAGCTTTATTCTCTATTGTATCTATATGTTTTGCACTAAACATTTTACATTAAATTCAAAATGTGCAAAACGTTTTCCTTGATTCATATGTTGCGAAAAATACAGCTTTGATAATACAAAAGCTGACGCTTCTACTGCTTTTGTGTATGTTAAATCTTTTTCGCAACATATCTATATAAATCGCTACCAAAAGCAAATATGATTAATTTAAAGTCTCTCTTTTGCAGAGCTACCCTTTGTAAAATAAGGTTTCTCTAGAAGTATAAACATAAGTGCAGAAACAAAATATGTGAGACTAAGTGACAATATAAAATGTATTGCAAAGCCTAAATACTTGTCCATGCCCTTAGTTATTCCATAGGTCAAGCTTAATATAATCGGATGTGATAGATAGAAAGAGTAGCTAATACCTCCAGACAGCCTAAGAAATCTACGCTCTAGAAGGAAGCTTATGTATTTATTCTTTATCAATACACCCGCGATAAGAATGCAAAAAGCGAAATCAACCATTAAGAAATAAACTGGTTTATGCAGCCTACCCAATTCCCAATACCACTGCAATAATACAAGCCCTCCAATTGCAGGTACAAGCATCATATTTATAAGCTTGGTGTATTTTCTCTTTAGATTATCGGATAAATATAGCTTAGCTATTCCTACTCCAAATACAAAACCAATAAATCTTGACATATCAGGAATTTTTAAGGTATTAGCGCTAATCCAGCTTACCAATGGTTGTCCCCACCACTGAGCTGTCCATAGTCCAATAAAAACAATAAAAAAAGCAAATGTGCTATGTAACGCTTTGATATTTTTTAATTTGATTTTCCACAGTCCATAAATTGTATAAAAAACAACCTCATACCCCAAGGACCAAGTAACAATATTTATGATTTTTATATTTTCAAAGAATATATTTATAAAAAATATATTAGTAATTATCATTGTTGGGTCAAAGCTTTTATGAAGTAATACCAAAATTGTAAGTATAAAAGCATGGGCAGGCAATAATCTAATGAAACGCTTTTTTATAAAACTACAAAAACTAGAGCTTCGCTTAGCCAAGCTAATAGAAATAAAAAAACCGCTCAATACAAAGAAAAGATCCACTCCAATTTGTCCAGAACTCAAAAATCTAATAAGTGCGGACAAAACAGAATATTCCTCCGGCAAAAAACTCTGTTTATTGTAATAAGCAAAAAAGTGTACAAAATATATCATTAATACTGCGATTCCTCTTAAACCCTCTAAAGCAGTATATCTGTCTGAACGATTAAGCAGAAATACTTGATTTATATTAAATGACTCTTTTATTGTTCCTTCTCTCTTTTGTATAGCAGACAACTCTTCACATCCTTATGTTTATAACTTCCTTAAATATATACACCTATTTATTATACAATAATAAACTCTAGAAATCATATCATTATTTTGCGATATATTACCATATTATAATGCCAATTACCCTTAATCGATAATTGGCATTCTTTATAAATCTACTATTGCTTCAGCTTTGTTTCATTCTCCAAATATTCCACTATCCCACTAAATATACACCATGCAAGCTTTTCTTGATAGTGATCCTGCTTTAGAAGCTGCTCCTCCTCAGGGTTTGAGAGAAAACCACATTCCACAAGAGCTCCTGGTATATCGTTGCCCTTAAACAAGTAAATATCACCTTTAGGCTTTATTTTTCTATCATTTCCTCTGTCCATTATGGAAATCATCTCCGCCTGTATATACTCTGCCAGCTTTCTGCTTCTTTCATCGCCATCCTTGTAGAAGGTTTGAGCACCATAGTACTGACTTTGTGGAAAGCTGTTTAGATGTATGCTAATAGCTATATTTGCTTCACTCTCACTAAACATTTTTTGTCTATTTTTGAGATCCTCCAGCTTCCTACCAGTCTTTTTTCCTTCAGTATACAAACCTGTATCATCCTCTCTTATCGTCAAAGCTATTCCTCCCGCTTGCTCTATGAGCCTCCTTAGCTTAAGAGTGATGCTAAGATTTATATCATCCTCTAGTGTGCCTACACCTCCGATAGCTCCATTATCCCTTCCCCCATGACCGGGGTCAATTATTACCACCATATTTTTCATTGAAATAGAAGCTGTATCAATAGCATCCTGAGAAGCAAAAGCAAAGCTGGCAGCAAATATCAAAAGTAACATTATTCTATACATTATACGAGTGCAAAATCTCTTATTTAACACATAAAGCTTCAAGCATATCACCTCATTTAAGTATTCATTTTATTGATATTTAAGTATGAAGCTCAATATGCATGGTCACTAGTTTATGATATAATAAATAAAATTACGTATTATATGAAACCTTATGAAAATAAATTTGTATATGATTTTGAATGAAATAATATATAAAAAACTAGGAGGGTTAAAATGGTAGACAGTAGAATTACAAAATTCGCAAAGGTACTGGTAAACTACAGCTTAAAGATTAAAAAGGGAGATTTCTTTTCAATCGACGGAACCATTGTTTCAGAACCACTAATAAAAGAGGTTTACAAGGAAGCTATTTTATTAGGTGCAAACCCAAATATCAACGTCAGCTTGGAAGGTATTAGTGAAATAATGCTAAAGCTCGGCAGTGATGAGCAAATATCCTATATAAGTCCTGATAAAAAAGCTTTAATGGACAATATGAATGCTTCTCTCACTATATGGGGTTCATCAAATACTAAAGGTCTAATAAATGTTGATCCAACAAAATTAAGCCTTCAATCAAAATCCAGGCAGGAATTGTTTGTAAAAATGCTTCAAAAAATGGCAGATAAAGAGTTAAATTGGTGTGGCACTCAATTTCCTACTCACTCGGCTGCTATGGATGCAAACATGTCACTTTGGGAATATGAAGAATTCTTATTTGAAGCATGTCACTTAAACAGCGATGACCCTGTTGCAGAATGGAAAAAGGTACACGATGTACAACAAAGACTTGTTGAAATTCTAGATACAAAAAAACATTTAGAGTTTAAAGCTAAGGACACCCATCTTACAATGGATGTTGCAGGACGCAAATGGATTAACTGCGATGGTCAAGAGAATTTCCCAGATGGTGAGATTTTCACCTCTCCAATCGAGAATTCAGTGAATGGTCAAATAAGGTTTACATATCCAGCAATTCATATGGGTAACGAGGTTGAAGATATAATGCTTACCTTCAAGGATGGAAAAGTTGTAAATGCTACAGCAAAGAAGGGTGAAGAGTTCTTAAAGAAAATGCTGGCTACTGATGAAGGTGCAAGCATGGTAGGAGAAATTGCGGTAGGTACAAACTACAATATCAAGAGGTTTACAAAGAATATATTGTTTGATGAGAAATTAGGCGGTACTATTCATTTAGCAGTAGGTGCCTCACTTCCCGAAGCAGGCGGTCTTAATCAGTCCGGTATACACTGGGATATAATTTGTGATATGAAGGATGGCGGAGAGATTTACGCTGATGGAGAACTGATATACAAGGATGGAAAGTTTATAATATAGGTTAAATAGTTACGGGTCGACATCTAGTCGACCCCTATATGTTTTTGTACATATTTAAAATTTTATGTCCTTCTTGTCTAGCTCGCTCTAACACATCTGCTCGGTCTTTAACGGGATGTTTATCCACATCAGCCACAGTCATAGAGCCTACCAGCTTGGCGTTGATGCATTTGTGAAATATATCAAGCACCTTAAGTGTACAGTCAAAATAGCTCTTTTCCTCTGGAGGTCCGCCTGTACATATATCAAAACCCAAACGCCTTTTACGGCTTATTACACTGCTGTTAATTATATATTTGCTTGCCCAAACAGCCTGAGTCCTATCTATAAAGGCTTTTAATTGTGCAGTTACTGTATGAAAAAACACAGGAGTTGCAGTTATGACTATATCTGCTTCGTCCATCAGCTTATAAGCCTCCTGCATATAATCCTTAATGCTGCATACTCCTTGCTTATAGCAGTCTTTGCAAGCTGTACAAGGTTTTATATCCTCTTCGGCGGTATATATATGTGATACTTGTGACTCTTCTCCTATACCATCAAGTATTGCAGCAAGCAGTGTGTCACTATTATGATTTTTTCTGGGACTTCCATGTATTGCTACTACTTTAATCATACTCAAGCTTCCTTATCTTTTGATTATATAAATCCTTTGCTATTTCCTTTATGTCACGTCCGTTTATATGTAAATTTGGAGCTATTTCCATTAAAGGTATAATTACAAATGCCCTTTCAGTCATTCTTGGATGTGGGACAATAAGTCTGTCTTCTTTACTTTCAAAGCCCTCATATATCAATATATCTATATCGATTGTTCTCGGACCCCATCTTATCAACCTTACTCTTTTTAACTGCTGTTCCACATCATTGCAAAGAGTGAGTAGCTCATAAGGAGGCAGTGTTGTTTCTATTTCCACTACTACATTTAGAAACCATTCCTGCTGTTCATAGCCTACAGGTGCAGTCTCATAATCTGCGGAACGCTTACACACTCTTATTTCGCTATGACTTTCTAGGAGACGTATGGCTTCATTTATATTGCTCTTCCGATTACCTACATTGCCTCCCAAGCCTAAATATGCCTTAGGCATGTCTGCTTCTCCTTATCTCAACTCCAAAATAATCGTATATACCATCTACAGGGGCCTCAGGCTTCTTCACTGTTATTTCTATTTCCTGCACTCTAATATGCTTCATAAATATCTCTTCTATAATGCTCTGTGCCAGTGTCTCAATCAGCTTATACTTCATTATGGTAGAGTGATATTTTATTACCTCATATACTTCAGCATAATTGACAGTATCATTTACGTTGTCACTGTTGCAGGCTTCTTCCAAGTCCACATACAGCACAGCATCAACTATAAACTTCTGTCCAAGCCTACTTTCCTCTTCCAGAACTCCATGATAACCATAAAAGCATAGATTCTTCAAAATAATCTTATTCATTGCTCTTCCAACCTCTCACAACAGCATCAGTGACCTTTGCAGCTCTTGCATTCTCTTTTACATCATGTACCCTTACGATATCAGTTCCTTGGATTATACCCATCACTGTGGTAGCTACAGTGCCATCTACTCTTTCCTTAGGCACCAAATCAAGTATCTTCCCAATAAAAGACTTTCTAGACGTTCCAAGAAGTATTGGACAGCCCAAATCATTCAGCTCACCGAGCCTTGCCATTACTACTACATTTTGCTCTGGGGTTTTACCAAAGCCTATGCCCGGGTCTATTATCATATTTTCTCGCTTTATCCCTGCATTTAATCCCATATCAATAGATTTATTAAAAAACATGCAGATTTCTTCCATAATATCTACGCTGTATTCTATACCTAGCTGGTTGTGCATCAATATTATAGGTACATTATAACGTGCGGCCACTTCCGCCATCTGTGGCTCCTTCTGCATACCCCATATATCATTTATTATAGTCGCTCCTGCTTGTATAGCCTTTTCAGCTACCTTAGCCTTATATGTGTCTACAGATATAGGGACATTGATTTCCTTAGAAAGTCTACTTATAATAGGGATAACTCTTTGTATTTCTTCTTTTTCACTCACTTCTGCAAAGCCAGGTCTGGTAGATTCTCCGCCTATATCAATTATGTCTGCACCATCCTCCACCATCTGCTTTGCATGGGCTATTGCTTTGTCAAAATCTACAAAATCACCGCCATCTGAGAAAGAATCTGGTGTTATGTTTAGTATCCCCATTATATAAGTTCTTTCACCTATGTTAATTGTGTGCTGTCCTGCCTTAATAGTCCATTTGCGATGAGTATTCAGCAAAATACTTCTCATATATTCCCTCCGTTATTACCTTCCGCTGTTTATTAAAGACATAACCTCAGCACGTGCTTTAACATCCTTGTTGAATAAGCCTCTTACAGCGGAGGTTACAGTTTGAGATCCCGGTTTTTTGACACCTCTCATAGTCATGCACATATGTTCTGCTTCCAATACTACCACAACTCCATAGGGTTTGAGAGTGTCCATCAAAGCATCAGCAACAGTACCAGTTATTCTTTCCTGTAGCTGTGGTCTTTTAGCTACAGACTCTACAATCCTAGCCAACTTACTTAAGCCACATAATCTGCCATCCTTTGGTAGATATGCTACATGAGCTTTGCCAAAAAAAGGCACTAGGTGATGCTCACAAGTAGAGTAAAAAGCAATATCCTTAACTAAGACAAGCTCCTCATATTTCTCCTCTTGAAAATAAACTTTTAAATGATCCTTAGGATTCTCATTAATTCCGGCAAAAATCTCTTCATACATCCTGGCAATCCTTGCAGGAGTATCCTTTAAACCTTCTCTATCAGGATCTTCTCCAATTGCATATAAGATTTCTTTAACTGCTCTTTCAATTCTTTCCTTATCCATAATATACCTCTCCATTTACTATTAATCTGATTCGTTTAGCTTTATTTAAC
>JBAVGO010000103.1:0-2676 GCA_049684915.1 Lutisporaceae bacterium
AAGCCAAAGGGAGTAATGATAGAGCATAGCTCCTTGATTAACCTATGCAAATGGCACATTGACTATTATGAAGTAACAGAAAAAGACAACAGTACAAAATATGCAGGCTTTGGCTTTGACGCATCAGTATTGGAAATATTCCCTTACATAATAACAGGAGCGGCAATACATATAATAGATGAAGAAATAAAGCTGGACGTGGAAAAACTAAATGAATATTACAATGAAAACAATATAACAATAAGCTTCCTGCCAACACAAATATGCGAACAATTTATGAAGATAGAAAATAAAACCCTAAGATACCTGTTAGCAGGAGGGGACAAGCTAAGGTATTTTGAAGGAAAGAACTACAAAGTAGTAGACAACTATGGACCAACAGAAAACACAGTAGTAACAACAAGCTTTGTAGTGGACAAAGAATATGAAAATATACCAATAGGAAAACCAATATCAAACACACAAATATACATAATAAACAAAGAAAACAAGCTACAGCCAATAGGCATACCTGGAGAGCTATGTATAGCAGGAGATGGAATAGCGAGAGGATATCTAAACAGGGAAGAATTAACAGCAGAGAAATTCATAGAAAATCCATTTGCAGAAGGTCAAAAGCTGTATAAAACAGGAGACTTGGCAAGGTGGTTGCCTGATGGGAATGTAGAGTTTTTAGGCAGAATAGATAATCAAGTAAAGGTAAGAGGCTATAGAATAGAGCTAGGAGAAATAGAAAACCAGCTACTAAGTCATAGTGATATTAAAGAAGCTATAGTAATAGCGAGAGACGACAAAGATAATAACAAATACTTGTGTGGATATATAGTATCAGATAGAGAAGAGATAGTATCAGATTTAAGAGACTATTTAGCTAAAGAGCTTCCAGAATATATGGTACCAGCATACTTTATAAAGTTAGACAAGCTACCATTAACAGCAAATGGGAAGGTAGACAGAAAAGCTTTACCAGAGCCTGATGGAAGTATAACCACAGGAACAGAATATGCTGCACCAAGCAATGAAATAGAAGAGAAGCTTGCAGAAATATGGCAAGAAGTATTAGACGTACAAAGAGTAGGAATAAATGATAATTTCTTTGAACTAGGAGGACACTCCTTAAAGGCAATAAATATAGCAGCAAAAATTAACAAGGAATTAAATGTGTCAGTACCATTAAGAGAGATGTTTAAAACACCTACAATAAAGGGTTTAGCTAACTATGTAGAAGGCACAAAGCAAAGCATATACAGCAGAATAGAGCTAGTAGAAGAAAGAGACTATTATCCATTATCTTCTGCACAAAAGAGAATGTACGCACTACAACAGTTTGAAGAAAATAGTGTAAGTTATAACATGCCAACTATCATAACCATTGAAGGCAGCTTAGAAAAAGAGAAGCTGGAAGAACCCTTTAAAAAGCTGATAGAAAGACATGAAGCATTTAGAACTTCCTTTGAGCTAGTGGATGGAGAGCCGGTTCAGATAATACACAAGGATGTTGACTTTAATGTAATACACAAAGATGTTGACGAAGAAAAGGCAAAGCATATAGCAAGAAGCTTTGTAAAACCCTTTGACTTAAAAAAGTCGCCTATCCTTAGAGTGCTTATTACAAAGGTTGAGGAGAACAAGCATATTCTTATGATGGACATGCATCATATAATATCTGATGGAGTATCTTCACAAATATTTATAAAAGAATTTGTACAAATATATAAAGGAATAAGCTTGGAAAAATTAAGAATTCAATATAAGGATTTTGCAGAATGGCAAAATGAGATGTATAAATCGGGAGAAATCAAAAAACAAGAAGAATATTGGCTAAAGGCATTCCAGGGAGAAGTGCCTGTGCTTAATATGCCAACTGATTATCAAAGACCAGTTATGCAAAGCTTTGAAGGAGACAATATATCATTTACAATTGAAAAAGAAATATCGCATAAGCTAAAAGAAATATGCAGGGAAACAGGGACTACTACATATATGGTACTTCTCGCAGCATATAATGTACTTTTATCAAAATACAGTGGTCAAGAAGACATAATAATAGGAACTCCAATATCAGGAAGACCACATGCAGATTTAGAAAACATAATAGGAATATTTGTAAATACCTTGGCTATGAGAAATTTCCCAGAAGGAAATAAAAGCTTTAAGGAATTTTTAGAAGAAATAAAAACAAACTCACTACAAGCCTTTGAGAATCAGGATTATCAATTTGAAGAGCTAATAGACAAGCTAAATATAAAAAGAGATTTAAGCAGGAATCCACTGTTTGATGTAATGTTCTCAATGCATAATGTAGATAAGAATGAAATATCAATAGAAGAATTAAAGATAAAACCATACAATACAGAAAACAATATATCCAAATTTGATATGACATTAACAGCAGTAGAATCAGAGGATAATGTAGGCTTTAACTTAAATTACTGTACTAGATTATACGGTAAGAAGACTATAGAAAAATTAATAAAACATTTTACAAACATATTAGAAGATATATCAAATAATATAAATCAAAAAATATCTGAAATACATATGCTGAAAAAAGAATAAAAAAATCAAATATTATTACAATTTAACAATACAAAAGCAGAATATCCAAAGCATGAAACTATCCATGAGCTATTTGAAGAGCAAGCACAAAGCAATCCAGACTCTATTGCTGTTGTA
>JBAVGO010000104.1:0-1663 GCA_049684915.1 Lutisporaceae bacterium
TAATAATGCGCAAGAAAAGTCCACTTTAGGCTGCTTGTGCATTTTCTTTTTCTTGAAAAAAGTATAAAATTAAACTGTAATTAGGCAAAAGGTTCAAATAATTTGCACGTCAAAGGGGCAACTGAAAAACCGTTGAAAAACTAAATTCCACTTGCCTGAGGGGCTATTTATTTAAATCCTCCTGCATTTTGATGTGTTGATTATTAAGAGTTTTTAATAAGCATAGGTTTTAGTGTGACCATATCATGCTCAATTTTCTTTAGAGCCAATGTCTTAATTACGAATTGATCCAATAGCAGCGAGGCCAGCTCGAACGGGGTTTGGCTGTTCAAGCAGGCTCTCGCCGTGCTATTGATATGGTTAATCATCAATGTTATGTCCTTCTGCGTGCAATTGTCGAAGGTCGAACCCTTCGGGTATATGTAGCGTATGAATTCATGGTTTTTCTCCAAAGCTCCTTTCTGGCAGGAACGATTGGGATCACAGTAAAAAATACTTGTTCTAATAATCGTATCTATTCCGTTCTCGAGCATTATAGGATTCAGGAATTCCGAACCATTGTCTGTGAGTATTAATGGAAATGTCATTTTGAATAAAAGAGTACCTAGCTCTTCCTCCAAGTGTTGAAATATTTTCAGCACAGATTTCTGAGTTTTGTCAGGCAGAAGGAAAGCAATCATTAACCTGGAATTGCGGAAGAGCATGGTCAGTAGAACCTTGCCACCCTTAATTCCTTCCACTGTATCCATTTCGACGACAGAGGTATCTGAATTCTCTTCAAGATATTTGGTGAAATCAGAATACTTCCTTCCTTCAAGCCAACTCGCATCTCTTATCGGCTTTTTATGTTTCTTTCGTGGTTTGTATCTAACCTTTCTTGGAAGATCGATGTTCTTTACACTCAATAAATTATTGGCAATATAGTTATAAAGAGTTCTTGAGCTGCAGGGGATATCTTCTGCATGCTTGGCATAGATATGAGCAATGGATTGCCCTCTTAGAATGAGTGGCTCGACAAGAGCGTCGAGGTCATAGAGGGCTGCTTCGGAAATGTTGATGCCATCCCTTGAAGCTGAGAGCAATGATTTGTAATGATCCTGAGCAGCTGCTGCCTTATAGAAATACTTATCAAATCGGCATTGCATCTTAGTTTCACAGCCATTACAAACGTGCGGAGCGCGCTTGATTTTTGGGCATTCATCCTTAATGAATTGCTTACAGCGTAGCTTGCACTGTGAACAGTTCGCACATCGCTTCTTTCCGCAGGGAATTGGGCGATTGCAGACATTCGTCAGAGTGCAGGTTACCCTGTTTTTGCAGCCGCTATGGGTAGCGGCAAAGGTATTTCTCTGCTTAAACAACCTATGCTTTTTCACCTCCTTTGAAATAGTGGTAGGATCTTTGCAAAGGAATTTTGCGATATCCTTGAAACTTAAACCTTTTTCGAGTGCCTGCTGGATATATATTCGATCATCCAGAGACATATGGCGTTGATTTCCTCTAACTAATTTGGACATAGGAATAACCTCCGTTCAAATGCAGGTAGGATATACCTTAATTCTAACGGAATTCTGTGCAAGACTAAAGTCTACTCAGGTATAGTCATAGTGGAATTTACTTTTTCATTCAAGGTAAAAAATCAAAATTGCGCTTTGTGTTGACA
>JBAVGO010000105.1:0-20308 GCA_049684915.1 Lutisporaceae bacterium
ATATATAATGATTACACTGTAATCATTATATATGTTACGAAAAAGATTTATCATTCACAAAAGCAGTAGAAGCATCTGCTTTTGTATTATCTGTAATGTATTTTACGTAACATATAAGCTAAGGAAAATATATCGCACTATTTTATAAATATAAATTGTTTAGTGCGATATATATAGTATAAAACATATCTCTCTTACTCATACAATCAATGTCAATGATAAATATTTAGTCGAAACAAATTTATTATATTCTATTGTTATACATAATACAAATTTCGGAATAATATTATATTGAATGTAAAAAACCAAAGAAAGGAATGTTTGAATTGAAGGTAGATAATTCACTGACCTGTCCCAAATGCAGCGGAACTTATTTCACTATAAAAAGAGAAGCCGCCTACCTGTACACATATAAAATAAATACCCCAGACACCGAACACTGGAGCAAAGAAAGTGATGCCTTATCCTTTCTGTTTGACTACAGAGAACGATTAAGTGACAAGGAGTACCTTGAGTGTGAGAAATGTAAGGCTAAATATCCATGCGAAGTAAAACTGGCTGATGAACATATCGATTTTACTATCCTTCAGAAGGCAGTCCGTTCTGAATATGTAAATAATGCAGACTTTTTGGGATAAATATTAACTATTCAATATTTATTTATTCACATTTCCCCTTCATTCGTTCCCGTACCAGCTCCATAAGCCTTCTAGCTGCAGGGGAACGATGTCTTCCCTTATTATATATCAAATAATATGGGTATACCCAACTTTTGTCTTTTATCTTAAACTGACTCAGTATCCCAGCTTTCAAATCATCCTTAACTGCTGGCAATGGAAGTGCCGCGATGCCTATTTCAAGCTTAACTGCCTGTTTAATAGCATCAATGTGACCTACCGTCATAGTTATATTGTTCAGCAAGTTCAATTCCCCCAATATATCTTCCACTAGATTATAAAGCTGTGAATTCTTCTCATGTACTATAAACTTTGCACACTCAAGCTCGCTAAGCTTCACATATTTTTGTTTGGCTAAGAAGCTATTAGGCGAAGTGATAAAAACCACCTCATCCTCAGCAATCCATTCAACATATAACTTGCTATTATATATGACGTCTCCACCTTTAATCGCGAAATCAACTTTATTCTCAAGCACCATCTTTTCTACATCATGAGTATTTCCTATGTGTAGATTTGACACAACCTCAGGATAAGCTTCGCTATATTCAGATAGAATTTTAGGAAGCACATAGGTTCCCGGGGTGTTGCTTGCACCAACCTCTACCATACCTTTAAGATTGCTTGCTTGACTAGTGAGCTCTGTGTCCGCTTTATCAACCAACTCAAAAATTTTCTTGGTATATCGGTAAAGTATCTTGCCATTCTCAGTAAGCTGGAGCTGTCTGCCTGTTCTATCAAAAAGCTTGAAGCCAAGTTCATTTTCTAAATTTTTTATTTGTATAGAAACCGCCGGCTGACTTATATAAAGCAAGCTAGCAGTCTTTGAAAAGCTAAGTTCTGCAGCCAAAATATTAAACAATTTTAAATAGTTAAGATTCATATAAATCCTTCCTCCTAAGCTTAAACAAAAACCGACATAATAATAGAATTATATCACATATTTTTATGTAGAAAGCTAAATATTGTAAGCTATCTGCTTTTGTATTATCAGTAATGTATTTTTCGTAACATATGAATCAAGGAAAAAATATCGCACTATTTTATAAATGCAAATTGTTTAGTACGATATTTATAGTATAAATAAAACTTATACATGTATTAGTTTTTTAAATTTGATTTATTAACATATTGAGCTTAGACTGTACAATGAGATAAAGATTTTAAAATTTACGTAGAACAAATATACAACAACTTATGCTGTATTTTTTGTACGAGGGAGGTCATGAGATGAGCGAGCTTATATATTATATTCTGCCTATACTGCAAATATCGCTCTTAGACATCGTTTTATCAGGTGATAATGTAGGTGTAATAGCATTAGCAATAAGAAATATCGATCCTAGGAAAGCCAAAATTGTAAGTATGATTGGTATATTTGGTGCGATTGTTATTCGTATTTTCTTTGCATCGATACTTACAATTGTAATGGGTGTTAACTGGCTGCCAATTAAGCTAATAGGCGGATTGCTGCTTCTTAAGATTACTTGGGATTTGATAAATGAAGATTCTGAAGGTGAAAATGCTGAAGGCAGTATCAAAGCAGGGAAAACCTTTTGGAGAGCAGTCTTAAGCATAATACTTGCCGACTTAAGCATGGGACTTGATAATGTGCTTGCCATAGCAGGAGCTGCTAATGGAAATATTTCTTTAATTGCTTTTGGTGTTATGTTAAATATACCGATTATTTTCTTTGGAAGTCAATTTGTTGCCGATTTGATGAAGAAACATAAGATAACAATATATATTGGTGGAGCTATCT
The DNA here is from genome assembly GCA_049684915.1 of Lutisporaceae bacterium. Lineage (GTDB taxonomy): Bacteria > Bacillota > Clostridia > Lutisporales > Lutisporaceae > GWB2-37-7. The sequence goes on from JBAVGO010000105.1 coordinate 2,440, forward strand.
TAATGCATACTGCTTTAGCTATGATTTTAGAAGATAAGCTGATAATTCCATATGTAAATCATATTCTAGCATTGATTTTATCCTGGCTGCTTGCACTGGCAGTGCTTGTATATGGATATTATAAGGTTAAGCCTTTAAAAGTTGGATTAGAAACAAAAAGTTAAAAGCTAAAATCAAAAGTTCAGTCGCATATCAAAAGTATGCGATTTTTTTGTTGCTTATTTTCGTAACATTATATATCGTTCATTAATATTATGATAATAACTATTTAACTTTGAGGTGATGTTGTGGAAGTTTTAAAGCTAGGTTCTAGAGGTACAAATGTGAAGTTAATTCAGAGCTTACTTGCCAAAATTGGCTATAATGCCGGTGCAATTGATGGTATTTTTGGTCAACAAACAAGACAGGCGGTTATAGAATTTCAAAGAAACAATGGTCTTACAGCAGATGGAATAGTAGGCCCTGCTACCTGGAACTTTTTTGAGAGATTTTTATTAGGATATGATACTTACAGTATACGACCTTTAGATACTTTCTATAAGATTGCAGCACGTTATTATACCACTGTCAATGCTATACTCACAGCTAACCCTACTTTAAATCCTACCAATCTTCAGATAGGTCAGCAAATAATTGTACCCTACGGAATAGATGTTGTATTTACTGATATTGATTATACCTATGAGATAATGGAAAGAGATATTAGAGGGTTAAAAGCAAGATATCCTTTTCTCGAAATAGGCATAGCAGGAAAAAGTGTTCTTGGAAGAAACCTTTATTATATAAGACTGGGAAATGGACCTGTAGAGGTATCCTATAATGGTTCCCATCATGGTATAGAATGGATTACTACCCCACTTTTGATGAAGTTTATAGAAAACTTTTCACGAGCCTTTGCAAGAGGTTCAAGTCTGCAGGGTTATGATGTGCGTGATATTTTTAGACGAAGCAGTATATATATAATTCCCATGGTCAATCCTGATGGAGTTGATATTGCATTAAATGGTCCTCAGCCCTCTAACCCATACTATCAAGACCTGCTTAGATGGAACAATACCGGACTCCCTTTTTCTCAGGTCTGGAAAGCAAACACTAGGGGAGTAGACTTAAACAGAAATTATCCCGCAAGTTGGGATGAAGCAAAGGCTCAAGAGCCTTCTCTTGGTGTTTATGGTCCTGCTCCAACAAGATATGGAGGTCCATCGCCACTATCCGAACCAGAAAGCCAAGCCCTTGTAAACTTCACCAGGCAGCATAATTTCAAGCTTGTAATAGCATATCACACACAAGGCAGAGTTATATACTGGCTATATCAAAACATCCGACCACCTCGTTCATTTGAGATTGGTCAGAGCTTTGCTGCATCCACTGGATATACCCTTTCAAATGTGCCCTATGAAGCTGCTTATGCTGGTTACAAGGATTGGTTTGTTGAGGTATACAAAAGACCAGGGTATACTATTGAAGCAGGTATTGGCGGAAATCCTGTGCCAATTTCTCAGTTTGATACAATATATCGTGAAAACGAAGAAACAATGCTCCTTGCACCAATAATATAAGTACTTGTGCTGCTATACATTAAGAACAAGAAGATGGCAGAGACAATATGTCTCTGCCATCTTCTTAATTTACTAATCTGCTTTTGCACCTGTAGCTCCATGACTTTTCATTATTTTCTGCATACCCTCGGTTGCCTCAACTTTTCCATCCTTCATAACCCATACTGCCTCTACTCCTTCGAGACTTTCCACAAGTGCTCGGCTTTCTTCAAAAGGCATTAAGAATATTGCAGTGGATAAAGCATCTGCCACACCTGAATCTTCAGTTACTATAGTTACAGCTTGATAAAACTCTCCAGGCATAAGAGTCTCAGTATCTATAAGGTGATGATATCTTTTATCATTTACTACATAATATCTCTCATAATCTCCACTACTTACAACAGAAGTATTATTGAGGAAAATTACATCTAAAAGATTGCTTTGATCATCAGATACTGTAGTCTTCTTTGGATTTTGTATTCCTATTCCCCAACGCTCACGTACTCCATCATTGGGTTTTCCAAGAGCACGAACATTCCCTCCGGCACTTATCATACCTGATTCTAACCCTGCAGCCATTATCTCCCGTGCTACAATCTCAGTTGCATAGCCCTTTGCTATAGCACCAACATCCAAACTCATTCCCTTGTCATCGAGAAATACTGTGCTGTTTTCCATATTTACTATCACTTTATCAATATCGGTGTGCATTGCAGCTTTCTGCAATGCTTCCATAGGAGGCAGCTTTGCAGCTTCAGGATCTAACCTTCCTGCCTCCCTGTAATTATGCCATATACTTAATACTGAGCCCATTGCAATATTTGTTTGACCATTAGTACGTTTATTCCATTCCTTAGCAAAAAGTATAAGGTCGATTATATCTTTGTCAACCTTAACAGGGGCTTTTCCAGCATTATCATTAATAGTCTTTATATTGTTTATACCCTCGTAAGCATTATATATGTCATACAGCTTATGCAGCTCCTGAAAACGTAGGTGTACCTTCTCATAATAGCCCTTAAATTCCTCTTCACTTTTCGTATAGCCTATAAACTGAGTCAAAGTATCAAAGGTATCAAAAAAAGTATCACTATACTTACTATATTTACTTTTATTTATTATCTGACAGCCACTTAGAGTGCCTACAACTATAATTACTGCAATTAGTAAAGCTATTATTTTTCTCATAAAAATCACCCTTATCTATAATAACATAATAGGCATGTTTATACTATAAAAGCTGTACCATCCTTATTTCTCACCCTTGAAAATAGTTCTACACAGGTAAATATATTTATATCCTCTGTCACACTTTTTAAACATATGCATAGATTATTTATAGCAGATTAAAAAGGAGGGTTGTTTTATGCTTATTTACGTAGTAAAACCCGGCGACACCCTTTCACAAATTGCGACATATTACAGGGTTTCCACAGCTAGTATTATAGCTGTCAATGGCTTACTAAATCCTAATCAACTGTTAAACGGTCAATCATTAATAATTCCAACTGAAGATATTTTCCATATAGTAATATCTGGAGAAACCTTATGGCGTATTGCACAAGCTTACGGGACTACTATACAAAACATTGTCCAGGCCAATCAGATAGCTAACCCCAATAATATTTATCCAGGTCTTTCACTGTATATTCCTGCCCCGCGACATACTATTCGCTATGGAGAGACCTTGTGGCAAATAGCTCAAAGGTATGGTGTTTCACTGCCAACACTTCTAAAAGTGAATACTATTGAAAATCCAAATGTTGTTTATCCTGGAACAGTGCTTGTTATACCTCGTAAACCAAGACCTCTTATAGATGTAAACGGATATATATACATTTTGGGCGAAGCAGCTATTCCAATAGTGAATGAAGATGGCGAGCACTTGACCTATTTAAGTCCTTTTGCATATCTTATTCGAGAAGATGGAAGCCTACAGCCTATAAGGGATGATGAAGCCATCACAACAGCCTATGCAAAAAAAGTTGTTCCAATGATGTCTATTACAAACTTTACAGTAACCACTAAGGGCGAAAATCTTGCCCATTTAGTGCTGTCCAATCCTGTGATAGTTGACCGTTTGCTGGAAAACATAGTACGTATAATGAAAGAAAAGCGATATCAAGGACTAAACATTGATTATGAAAATGTGCTGCCAGACGATAGAGAGCTTTACAACCAGTTTCTTCAAAAAGCCGTAGATCGCTTGCATAGCGAAGGATTTTTTGTATCAACTGCTTTAGCTCCAAAGGTGAGTGGTCAACAGGCAGGCCTTCTATACGAAGCCCATGATTATGAGGCTCATGGAAAAATTGCTGATTTTGTGATATTGATGACCTATGAATGGGGTTGGAGAAAAGGTCCACCACAAGCCATATCACCATTAAATCAGATTAAACGTGTTCTCGACTATGCAGTTACTGTAATACCAAGAAACAAAATATACTTTGGATTCCAGATTTATGCTAGAGATTGGCTGCTTCCACACATTACAGGTCAAGAAGCACAAACCTTCAGCACTCAAGAAGCAATTTCGCGTGCCGTAAAATATAATGCAACAATACAATATGATACTATTGCAGCATCTCCATTCTATAGATATACAGATGAACAGGGCAGAATGCACGAGGTATGGTTTGAAGATGCACGAAGTGCACAAGCAAAGTTCGATACTGTAAAGAGCTATAACCTAGGAGGAATCAGCTACTGGGCTTTGGGCTATCCATATCCTCAAAATTGGACCTTGCTGGAGGATAACTTCACTATTAGAAAAAGAATATAATATTACTATTCATAGTAATAGCCATGTTGCTCTATAAAACAACATGGCTATTGATTTAAAAGATCGTGAATATCGGAATATAATCCTAATCACCAGTATTCATTAGTTTAGCAAAACCACTAATGCTTTCTTCAGAAATACTTGATTTATCTTTGTCTGTCTTAGCTACCATTTTGGCAATCGTTCTATCCATAAAATTCATTTTCTTAAATATAAATTCACCACCAAAGCATTCCTTTGCGGCAGCATGTTCCAACAGTTCCTTTGGAAAAGAGGTACTCAGTTCTGTTTGCAAGACCTCTTCACTCTGCATACCACATATGAAAAGTCCTATTTTCTTTGTTTTCAATATATCCATATTCTTTGTGCAAAACTCTGTTACTTCTTTTTGAATCCTCCCTATATACTGAGAACCTCCGATAACTACACTGTCATATTGAGACAAATCTAAAGCCTTTGAATCCTTCAAATTTTGTACGTCCGTCTTTCCTTCAAGCTTTTGTGCTAGTATCCCTGCACATTTTTCTGTACAACCATATTTGGTAGCATAAACTATTAAATTGTTCATTTTCTTACCTCCATATATTAATAATATTCTCTGATTTTTTACCCAACCTATTACTTTGAAATATTATATTTTACACCTTTATATAATGCAGTAGACACATCTATAATACATGCCGCTACCATAATAAAAATAAATCCGCTGGTTAAGTGTATCCATATATTATTGAAATCCATGCTCAAGTTTAAATGCTGCATTATTTCAACTGAAAAATTCGGGTTCCATATTGCAGGATTTGTAAAGACCATTACCATTAATACCGTAGTAGCTATACTCAAGACTGTGACAACAACCGAAAGCTTCAAGGTCCATCTTCCAGATATAAGCTTTAGTGCTTCCTTCAATACACTAAATATAAATATTACTACAAACAAAGTTCTATAAGTATTTAATATATCAAGATTAAAAATCGGTATTATTGTAGTACCGTTTATATCATTTGTAATATATGCAGCAAAAAGCTGAGGTGCAAAGTAAAATATTGTCATAAAAATAGCTGAAAACAAAATTGAAACTATTGACTCCCAAGGGGATATGGCTGCTTTTTTCTCAGGTATCAATGGCAGCTCAGATAAGCTCCATTTCTCACCCTTAAGGTTGCTTCCCTTCATATCCACACCTTTATACTCTGCAACAGCGAATATTATAGTAACCCAAGCGAAGCCTTGAAGCAGTGCAGAAGTCAATGTGCCTAAATAGTCAGTAAAAATACCAACAATATCTAACTGGCTTGCAAATATACTTCCTACTACAACGGATATAGAAATTCCTAGAAATACTGCTCCCATAACTATTTTAAGTATTAATATATAATTGTCAAAGTTTTGAGGCCCTATCAAGTAACTTTTTGTACTGCGATAGTTATTTGCCATTATCTCAGGATCACCTAAATCCAAGAGTACCTTTTGTACCTTAATCTCATAAGCCTCTGAGGCTTCATATTGCTCAAGCATATCATCAATAAGAGTTCTTAGCTCCTTCTCAATATCCTCTCGTTGCTTCTCAGACAACCTTTTTGTAACAGCATATACATATCTGTTTACTAAATCCATTTACTTCACATCCTCACTATTGATTAATTTATTTATATTTAAAACCATATCAAACCAATACTCACGAAGCTTGCCATATATCGTTTTGCCATATTCACTAAGCTTATAATATTTCCTGGGCTTTGCACTTTCGACATCCCAGCTACTCTCTAGAAGTCCTTGACTTTCTAATCTTCTAAGAAGCGGGTATAGGGTGCCTGCATCCACTGTCATACCTTTTTCCGACAGCATGACAACAAGAGAATAGCCATATTGCGGAGATTTAAGTTGGCTCATGACGCTCATTACTATGGTGCCACGCCTAAGCTCTAATACCAAACTGTCAAAAAGTGCATCTCCTTTATTTTGATCCATGGAATCACCTCCCAATTTCATTATACTGTATTACGCACACTATTGTAAATAGTTTATTAATATATATATTAAACTATTCTATAATTTCTATTATTGTTAAGTCTGAAAAGTTTATTTAAAAAACCAACTGACCCCTGCAATTAAATTCATGCAGGGGTCAGTTGGTTCTTCCATATATAATATTTTATCTTTATTTGACGTTCAACTGTCTAACCGGTCTTGCTTCAATATATCCTCTATACCCCATTGGCTCTAGCTGAATTCTAGGTGCATCCTCGTCAGCCCACTCAAATCCATAAGTTTTGGGATCATATTTTTTCATATTCTCCCAAATTTCCGATATAGCTTCTTCAAATTTTTCGTCATCATAGGGCTGACCCTGGAAAACCATCATTTTACAAGCTGGCAAATCAATAATATCGAACCCCTCTGGAATCACTCCAGTATAGTTAGCGGGCACCTCAACTCCTTGTGCGTATACTGAAGTATCAGTCTTCTGTAAGCTTTTCGGAAGCCACAATCCAATAGGCTCATAAATAGCTTCTTTTACACTGGTCAGAATTCCCCAGACATCACAACCTACTTCATCACAATACTCATAATAATGTGTTGCCTTGATACCTCTCTTCAAAATCAGCTTTCTTGCCTGACGATCTACAACTTGAACAAATATAGTATTTGTATTAGATTTTTGAGTCATATTAGTCTCTCCTTTTTGTATTGTAAGGTAATAGTCACGGATACGGCTGGGCATAAAAAGTCTTATAGGTGGTGTTTTTTTGCTATAGTAATGCGGTGTCATACCAAATTGTTTCGAGAATGCCCTTGTAAAACCCTCATGAGAGTCAAATATAAAATCGAAGGCTACATCCACTATCCTTAGCTTTTGATTATCCCGAAGCTTAATAGCAGCACGAGATAGTCGAATTGCACGAATGTATTCAAAAAGCGTCTTTCCAATGAGCTCCTTGAAAATTCGTTCTGAATGCCACGGCGAATAGCCTGCAACTTGTGCTACATTATATAAGGTTATAGGCTCATTTATATTTTGTTCAACATAATCTTGCATTCTCTGAACCGCATTGATTTTTTCCCAGCTTTCCATTTTCTCACCTCCTACATACAGGATAAGACTTCTAAAATATTATTTCTTGACTTAAATTGCTAAGATTTCTTTCCACAAAGGTATTTCTATAGTAACCTTAAACAAATCACCATCAATATCTATCTTAAACTTGCCTCCCTGTAGATTAGTCAAGCCTTGTGCAATAGACAGCCCAAGCCCTGACCCCTCTGTCGTTCTCGAAGCATCTCCTCTAACAAAGCGTTCAGTCAACTGTTCAGAAGAGATTTCCAGAGGATAAGCTGACATGTTTTTTATTGTTAATATTCCATATTGTTCATCTTTATCAATACTAATATATACTCTAGAATTAGGCATTGAGTATTTTAAAGCATTTGACAGTAAGTTTTCAACTATACGCCACAGATGTTTACCATCAGCAAGTACATATACCTCTTTTTCTGAAATACTAGTCCGAATATCTAAATTCGCTTTTTCTATCTTTTCCTGGTACTCTCCATCAGCTTGCATTACAAGCTGATGCATATCAACCTTTTCTGTGTTGACAGAAAGATTTCCACTAGTAGCCTTACTTGCTTCAATTAAGTCCTCCACCAACTGCTTTAGTCTTGCTGATTTTTCTTCCAAAACCTTAATATATTCCTTAGCATTTTGATTATCCAAATCTTCTTTTTTTAATAAATCAACATAGTTTATTATGGAAGTCAGAGGTGTCTTTAAATCATGTGAGACATTAGTGATAAGCTCGGTTTTCATACGCTCACCCTTGACTGCCTCCGCTACTGCCTCCTTAAGTCCCGATTGTATACCTTGCAAATCTTCAGCAAGTCCTACAAATGCCAATGACATATCCTTGCTATCTAAAGTATACTCTAGGTTTCCACTTGAAAGCTCTTTAGCAGCTTCCATGATTTTCGATAAGCTCTTTAAATTCTTTAAAACTAAATATATTACTTCTATGTTGAAGCCCAGTAATAAAAGTCCTACAAGAAAAGTGAAAAAACCATCGACCTCTAGCCCTGTTAATATAAATATAGAAAACAAAGCTCCATTCACTATTCCATAACCTAACAACAAAAGCAAAATCCATGCTTTAAAAACTTTATTGTTAAATCCTAATAATGCAAATTTACTAGTCATCCCATAAAGCTTGTATATAAATGAGTTTGTAAATATTTGTCTCTTTTTTATCTGACGTGTCATGGATAATACATAGGATAAACCAATTAATACACATATACTTAGAGCAATTGCCTCAAAAACATGAACACTATTACTAATAAAACCAGTTGGTATTTCTACTGCAATAATCAAAGATAGTGGAACTGCCATAAATATCAGCAAAGTGTGCACATCAGTATAAATTCTATCAATAGGAATTAAAATTATATCTTCACTTTCTTTTCTTCGCCCCGCTGAATAAAGAAGGTATATAAAGGCTATCAACATTAAGACCGTTGAAGCGATAAATAGTATAATCAAATATATTGAATTCAATTTCACTTTGGAATAATGCTCATAACTATCATAAAATACATCTCCTCGCTTCAGAGGCTCAACTACTGCCGCATGTACCTCAAAAGAAGTGCCTGACAGCATTTCTCTTATGTTTTCAAAATATATTTCACTTTTGGAGTCTATCATATATTCACTAATGTGAACATATGAAGCCTGTTTGTTTAATAAATCAATTCTATTAGTTACATTTATATTGGTGTTGCTCTCTCCTGTATGAGAATTCTTGATGTAATATGCAAAATTAACCGAATTAGAAATTCTATCTTTAATTACATATTTAATATTTTGCTTCATTTTAAGCTCTATGGCATTATAAACTAACGAATAAAACTCAGATTTAAAACCACTTGTTTCATAATAGCTTTCACTTTTGATTATATGCTGATTGTCTATCAAATAAACTCCACTCATAACAGCACTCACAAAGCATAGCCACACCAAAATAACTGCTATGGTCTTTGTAACAATCGAATACCTAGCATTTTTCAATTTTATATCCAATACCCCACACCACCTTTAAATATTTTGGCTCCTTTGGATTTATTTCAATTTTTTCTCTTATGCGTCTTATATGTACTGAAACAGTGTTTTCTACTGAATAAGAAGGCTCGTCCCATACACGTTCATATATTTGCTCTATCGAAAATACATGACCGATATTTTTCATTAGAAAAAGTATGATTCCATATTCTGTAGCTGTCAGCTTAGCAATTTCTCCATCAACTCTCAGCTCTTTAGCTTCAATATCAAGCTCCAAGCCCCCTGTTTTTAAGACGTTGTTTTTTGCGACTATACTACCTAAAGAAGTATATCTCCTCATCTGAGACTTAACCCTTGCCATTAACTCCAGAGGATTAAATGGCTTAGTTACATAATCGTCTGCACCGAAATTCAAGCCTGCAATTTTATCAGTATCCTCAGACCTTGCAGAAAGAATAATTATCGGTATGTTCTTCTCTTCACGAATTTTAATAGTAGCAGACAGCCCATCCATTTCGGGCATCATTACATCCATAAGGATTAGATGAATAGTATGCTCCTTCAAAGCTTTTAAAGCTTGGACTCCATTGTAAGCCTTCATCACTCCATAGTTTTCGTGCTTCAAGTATATTTCCAGAGCATCAACTATTGCTTTATCATCATCACAAATAAGTACCTTCAAATTATCCATAGTGCCAACCTCCAATGCATATTTTCTTATACAACATAAATCACCTGCCTTAATTAAATATTAACAGGCAATCCTTACAAAACATTTGATATAAATCTTAAGACTTTCTTAAGATTTATATCAAATGTTTTATAGTAATATATATTATACTACAATAAGTTAATTATATCATGGCAAATGAAAAAAACTCCTTCCTGGCAAGAATTAAACAAATGCCAGAAATGAGTTTTTTTAATGAACTAATCTATATGTTTCGTGCTAAACATTTTTCATTCTTCAAATAGCACGAAATCGTTTTCCTCTGTTGATAAATCGCACAAAACACGGATTTAATTTATATAAAAATTTTAGTGCGATTTATATACAAAGCTTCCAACAGCAATTCCTCTTCTACTGTACTGACGAGTCCATAATGTTTATAGGAGTAAAGTATTTAACAACAGTCTCAGATAGACTTTTAGCTAATTTTAATTGCTCGTTTCCATCAATTAACCACTCAAATTCATTAGGATTTGGAACAAATCCGCTTTCAAATAATACAGATGGTGCCCAAGTTCCACGAGTAACATAAAGGTTTCTTACATGCAATCCCTTACTATTACGGTTTAGAGTATTTATAGTATCATTAAATACCAACTCTGCAAGAGATTGAGCTAATTTTTCTTTATAGAATACTGAGAACCCATAAATCTTTGATATATCAACGTTGTCACCCATACTATTAGCATGAATGGATATAAACAAATCAGGTTTTGCATTTCTTGAAGCAGTAAGACGCTCATCAAGAGACAAAGCGCTATCAGTGGTTCTTGTCATAAGCACTGTTGCTCCTAAGCTCTCAAGCTCAGTCTTAAATTTAATAGCGGTATTTAGATTTATAGCTTTCTCAAAATAACGCCATCCCAGAGGACCTACTGCTCCCGGGTCACTGCCTCCATGTCCTGGATCCAGCATTATTTTTATACCAGTAAGCGGCTTATCTCCTGCTTTTGCTTTTATAGGTCTTTTTATATTTAAGGTTAAGCCAGTAGGGGTTTTCTCAACATAATAACCTTCAATTCGTTGATTATTTTTTAGTGTTAAAACATACTGTACCTTGTCATCATTCTTTGTTAAAATAACTGATGAGAAAAGTGAACTCTCAGGCAATGCAGGTATAACCGAAGCATCTGCCTTCGAGATATCAAGCTTCAAGGTGGTTCCATCAAAAGCTGCTATAGCTGCTGAATGACCAAACATATCAAGCCTTAGGGTATCCCATTTTTCGCCTGTTAAATAATAGGCACCAGAAATTGTTGAGCGCAGCTGCATATCTGATGTAAAGGTTTTTATATCACTCTTTATTACCCATAACCCAGAGGATAGGCGTGCATAGCTTCCAGTCATTGCTGTAATATAATCAAACATGCCGTTATACAGCTCATAAGCTGCTCCATTTACAGTAGTTGGTGTATTATATGTGTTAATAACAGCCTTGTTTACTTCTGCATAAAAGGGTGCATTCTTCATGATAATACCCACTGTAGCAGGTGCTGTACGTGTTTTTATATTTGCATAATAGTTCATAGTATATATTGGTGCACCCAGCTCAATAACCCGAGGAGTACCTTCATAATTTGGAATTGTATATACATAAGTATATGTGCCGATAAAAAGTCCTGCTCCGCTCGGCTTCTTCTGAGTCGGATGCATCATATAGACTTTATTTTCCAGTTTCACTGTCACATATGCTCCAAAAGGAGCTTGACAAGTAAAAGTAATTTTTTCTCCAGGACTGCGATATTCCTGAGCTTTTGGAAAGACTGACGCTGCAGGAATATCTGCTACGCTCATTTTTGCAGGTGCTGTTGAAGCTACCGTTCTATAGATTGCTCTTGTAGTATATGAACCTTCTTGTGCAAATGTAAATATATTCTGACCATTTTGCAGTGGTACTAGAATTCCAAAATACCCATTCTTAGAACGGTCTCCTACTGGTTTGCCATTTAATAACAATTGTTTACTTGGATCAGAAGACCCACTTATGTAAAACTGACTGAGACTAGTTTTCAAATTGCTTGTAGGTCTTGCAACATTTACAGGGATGGTTGCAATTATACCATCTTTTTGCTCATAAAACCCTTTAACTACTGCCCTTAGAGATGGTCTATCTATAAAAGACTTATAACTGAAAAATATGCTGCCATCTACTTCAGGGCTCTTTGTATTTAATTGCAGTTGTTTTTCAATCTCTGCCACTCCATACCAAGGGCTAGATATAGTTCCGTTGTTGGATTTATAGGCTGCTTGACCGATGTATAGCTTAACCCCTGTATCCTTCACAACATCCTCCCACCAAGCTACCAGCTTGCTATAGTCTGCAATTGTATAGCCGATGTTCCAGTATATTTGTGGTGCTATATAGTCTAGCCAGCCTTCTTTTACCCATCTCCTAGTATCGGCATAATGGCTATAGAGAGACTGATTTCCTTTTGTATCACTACCAAGTGCGTTGCCTGTTTTGTTTGCCCATATACCAAAGGGGCTAATACCAAAGCTCACATCCTTAGAAGCTGCTTTTATTGCTATAGACAAATCACGTATAAGAATATCAACGTTTGCCTTTCGCCAGCTATGGATATCTGTATAACCTGCCCCATATTTTTTATATGTATCTTCATCAGCAAAACTATTTCCAGGATAGAAGTAATCATCAAAATGAATACCGTCTACATCATAATTCTGCATGATCTCCAGTATACCGTTAATTACCAGTTGTCTGACTTCCGGTATTCCTGGATTATAATAAAGATTTCCATCACTATGTTTAACCACCCATTCAGGATGTAATCTAGCTGGATTATTCGGATCCAAAGAGTTAAAATCATGTGCTGGCTCATTGCCACTCTTTTTTGTTACCCTGTATGGATTTAACCATGCATGTAGCTCTATTCCTCTTTTGTGAGCCTCAGTTATCCAAAACTCAAGAGGATCAAAATTATCAGCAGGTGCAAGACCTTGAGTTCCTGTTAAATACTTTGACCAAGGAAAGTAATTAGACTTGTAAATTGCATCAGAGCTGGGACGAACCTGCAAAAATATAGCATTCATCCTCATATCCTTTGCATTATCGAGTATTCGCAGGGCCTCACTTTTTAACACTTCAACGTCAGTTGTAGGCTTAGTGGGATAATCAATATTTACTACAGTGGAAACCCAAACTCCACGAAGGTCGCCTTTTGCAGAAATATTTGGTTCAGCAGTGACCACAAATATCTGCATTAAAAGAGAAATAATAAGGAACGTTGCAGTGATTTTAAAAATCTTCTTCATATCTTACTCCTCAAAAACTTTATTTTATTCTACACCTTTATACATTCTTATAACTACATCTAAACACCTTCAAGTTCACTGTTATTTAACAGAATTGTAACATTTGTAATACTTATACTCTTAGATGCTCAAACTGTAAATCTATGTTTTCAATGCCATGCCATACTAAATATTAGACTTAGAATTCTTTTAAAAGTTTCAAAAAAACACAAAAACACCTGCCATATTAATAAGGCAGATGTTTTTGTTTACAGTGAAATTTAGCTTATAAAACTATTTATCTCCAATTCGTTCCATTTCATTTGTAAGCTCTATTATATTATCAATTATATTGCCTATATGCTCTATTGTGTCAAGAAGAGGCTTTTCTGTTGTGATATCTACTCCTGCCATTTTAGCAAGCTCAACAGGAGTCTTAGTTCCACCTGCTTTTAATACAGCTCTCCAATCATCTATAGCAGGCTGTCCTTCTTTTAATATTCTCTTACTTACTTCTGTAGCTACAGTAAGTCCTGCACTATAAGTATAAGGGTAAAGTCCCATATAATAATGAGGCTGCCTCATCCAAGTAAGCTCTGCACCTTCATTTATTTTCACTGTATCTCCCCAGAACTTTTCTAATACACTTCTTTTTATTTCATTAAGCTTCGCAGCCTGTACGCTTCCCCCTGCATCTATTATCTTATATACTTCCCTTTGATAAGCGGCTTCCAATAGATGAGTTACAAAGTTATGATAATATGTACGGCTTATCATAGCGGATAAAACCCATCTCTTAAATCTAAGGTCACCATTTGTATTCATAAGATAATTTGCCATAAGCATCTCATTCATAGTAGATGGTGCTTCTATGAAATATAGGGATGGTTCTTTGTCTAATATATTTTGATTTTGATGAGCTAAATGGAAGTGTCCTGCATGACCTAACTCGTGAGCTAGCACAAATACCTCTCTCATTCTGTCAGTCCAAGATATCAATATATAAGAATGACTGCCATATGGGCTAGAACAAAATGCTCCTGTTGACTTTCCTTTGTTTTGAACAAAATCAATCCAGCGTTCATCATAGCTTCTTTTAACTACTTCTAAATAATCCTCTCCTAATACAGATAGTGCCTCATTGATATATTTTTTAGATTCTTCTACTGATATCTTAGGCTCATAACCTGGATCTACCTCCAGCTTTAAATCTGCAAAGGTTAATTCATCCAATCCATTAATCCTCTGAATAAGCTTCACGTATTTTCTCATATGCGGTGCCAGCTTTTCCATAATCAAATCAATCTGTCTGTCATATAGCTCTCTGTCTACCTTTTGAGAAAATAACAAACTATCTATTACAGAGTCAAACCCTCTAAGCGATGCTAAAGTTTTTTCCTTTTGTACCTGAGTTTGATAAGCTGCTGCTACTGTGTGTTGATATTCTCTTAATTTACTTGAAAACGCTTCAAAAGCTGCTCTTCTTACTTTAGTATCATTTTCATATTCCCATTCGTTTTCAAATAGTACAAAGCTAAGGGGATGTTCTGTTCCAGCAACATTGAAGGTCTTAAAATCCATATCTGATAGTTTTGCTCTATTATATATAGTGTAAGGAGAATCTAAGGTTTCTGATAGAGCAGACAGCACTCTCTCAACCTCAGGATGAAGTGCATGTTCTTTAAATCTTATAATATCCTTTAAATAGTTACTATTTCCCTTTGATTCATTTATTGTCTGCAAAATAACCATTTCATCACATTCTATAATCTCACTTTTAATGAAGCTTAATCTACTATCCAGCTTTGTCAAGATATTCATAAGATTCATATTTCTAGCTTGGTTTTCTATGTTGTTCTGATCAACAGAAACTGAAAGACCAGTATATGCTGCTGTGAGGTTTATAACTTCTATAACCTTTTTTAACTTATCTAAGCACTGATTTATTGCTTCTGCTGAGTTTAATTTTCCTTTAAAGCTCTTTTCTATCTCTTCAGTTAGCTCTTTAGCTTCTTCTACAGCTTCATTATATAATTCTTCCGTTGAAAAAATTGCTGATAAATCCCATGTAAGTGATTGTTCAACATCTTTTCTTTCTTTTAATTCCTTCGCCATTGTAAATACTCCTTTTAATTTATAATTTAGTCTATTTTAAAATATTGAAATCATAGTAACACAAATACTACGGAATTGCATGGGACATATTATATTTCTTCATAACTTCAATTTTATAAGCTTCGATAACTAAATCATCAACTAATCGACGTTGAATTCCTAATTCTTCAGCTTTTTTATAAAATGAATCGAACTTATTAATAAATTCATCCCAGTATTCTTCTATATTCATTGTTTACCACCTTCCCCTATTTAATTCATATCAATAATTTATAAACCTCAAGAAAAGTAATATATTAAAAAGGTAAATAGGTTTCTTTTCGTAATTGGTAACCTATAACGCTTGGTGAGTCGGAGAAATCCGACTCTTTCGCTTTTCCGATTATTATGATTTGTTTATTCTACTTTCGAATATATATGTAACGTCTCGTTACATTGTGTTTACTTTGTTATTTTAGCAAAATCACAAACAATTGTAAAGTCGATAACTTCTATATTTTTCCATATATATAGAACATCACCTTTTAAATAGATATTTGTGTATAAAATCAACAGGTTTTTAATCATAAGCTTAAGCAAACTCATGATTTTTATATCTTCTCGTAATATTGAGTCAATATTTGTCATATAATTATTAAAAATATTTTTAATTCTATGGATAAAAATGGGAGGTATTATTACCTCCCATTCTACTATTCTTTTATTAATGATTTATTCCGTAGTTTGAAATGCTTTCATACGGATCGCCTTCATCACCTGCATTCACCTCTATTACTTTAATTCCAGATAAAGAAACTGCTATTAGAAGCACAATAATAAAGTATTTGAATATGTTCTTAAATTTAATCAAAATATAACGCCTCCTTTTAATACTAATTTCTCATATACCCTGCCGATGCATGAATACAGTGTGTCTATATACATATCATTATTTGTATTCTCTTTGATATAGCAAATTGACTTATGTAATTCCTTTAGCATATCTATATCATCCACGGTTTTAATCATGCTATTAATATAATTCTTAATACTATTCTTATTTACAGAGCTGTTAATTGTTGTCTTTAGTGCTTCAATAAATTTATAAAAGGCAGAAGTGTCACCTTGCATTAGTTTTATTTCAGCATATGTATGAGAAATCAACAATTGTTTGTTAATAATTTTTTCTTTTTCTAATATGTCTTTGGCTTGCTCTATATATTCTATTGCTTTGTCATAATCACCCATAGCACAGTATAGACTAGCTAGGTTATTAAAGAGGGTAATCCTCCCATATATGTCCTTTTCATGGAAATGACTAAAAGCGTAAGAATAGCTTTTCTTTGCTTCTTCGTAGTTTCCTTCATTTTTATGAGCAACTCCTATTGCTAAAAAAGCAGCACCTTTTTCACTCATCACTTCGGTATTTATATCTGCATATTGGACTGATTTTTCAAGATACTTTAGTGCTTCAGCATAATTTACTTCAAAATTACACACTATTCCTCTACGGTAATAGTATTTATACAAGGTTGAATTGCTTACCTTATATTCTTCAATATAACATCTAGCTCTATTAAATAGCCTTTCACAATCATCAACATACCGTTCCTTAAAATAATGATCTGCCAATTCAACAGTTAGTGATACTAATATATCAATGTTTTGATTTCCTATAAGGGTAATAGCCTTGTTATAATATTCAATCGCTTTCATGCTGTTATTTCTATAATAATAGTTTTTTGCAATATTTCTATACATTAAAATGTTTTCGTCTGCAAGCTTATACTGTCCGCATAACTCCATAAGCTTGTCAAAGAGCTGAATATCTGACTCTTGTCTATACAATATAATATTATTATAAATTTCATACACATGTTTAGTTATTTGCTCTGGCTCAGTCAGTACAATGTCTTCCCATCCCTTATCAAACTTATTAACTATTAAACACTTAAAGGTTCCCGAACGAATCTTTTTACTGCTACAATAATCCATTATTGACTTTAAGCAGATTGAAGGACTTTCTTGTTGGTGAAATTTTCTCAATGTACCATATTTAGCTTCAATTAATTTTTTTACCTGTGGTCCTTCGCCCAATACTTTAATGTCATCTAAGGTTAATTTATTCATTGGCTCACCTCTAATACAATTTTACCCATACTGTTTATTATAACATTATTTCCAATTATTTGGTAGTAATTATTCGGGAGAAGCAGTGGGGTCGGCATGATTAGATTTGTGCCAGGCACCATAGTTATCCAGTTATTTCTCTATTTTCATATCTATCCAACATATCCTTTATTCCGCTATCTGTCATACATATGCTTCTTCCTATTTCTGTATACGTATAATGCTCTGCTATTGCAGCTTTTGTATATCTCAGCTTGTACTCTGTTAGCCTTCTTTTTCTCGATCCA
>JBAVGO010000106.1:0-1734 GCA_049684915.1 Lutisporaceae bacterium
AACCCATAATTTTACTGTATTCTTTAAGCTGTTTTATAAAATAGCCTTTATCTATGCTTTCCTTAAATATGTATTCCTTATTATTTCCTCTTGCTATAACATGATAAATTCCACCTTTATATTCTTCTCTCCAAGGTCTGCTCATAAAAAAACCTCCTGATAATATCGCTAATTCTATATTACCAGAAGGGCTGTATTAAATCAATAACTGGATAACTTCGGTGCCTGGCACATATCCTCTGTAGGAAAAATTACTATCAATCAATAAAGAGTATGAGAAATTATAATTATATAAAATATAAAAATACTAATTATCTTAAGTATTATTTAAATATCATTGCATATGTGTATATACATTCCATTAACTACATATAACCCCATATTATGGTGATATTTGTCAATATTCAACGTTTTCTAAATTTTTAAATTTTATAAATGTAATATACAATTAAATTAATATATAAATTAAGGGGGGATTCTATGCCAGCAAAAATTCAGTACGCGAATTATATCAGAGAAGATGAGCATGAACTCGTATATTACGAAGATTTGAACGAAGATATTTATGAGGAAAAGTATAAAGGTTATCTATTTTGTAATACAGAAGGTTGTAATGCGCAACTACGTTTTACTGAACGCAACGACGGAGTTACGTTCTTTAGTACATGGAATAACCAACTTGACTTACACGATGAAAACTGTCGTTTTCGAATTGTAAAATCAGGTGAGGTAGATGCTGCTACAACATATGGCAGTTATGTTACTGTAACAATTACAGATGATAGAATTCTTGAATCACTTAAAAGAAAGTCAAAAGATTTACAAACCGAAAGAAAGCCTGGAAAACCAAGAAATAATAGAACTACTCCACAATCAAAAGAAGTAGGCACAAAGGAAGTACCAAAATTTATAGATATACCAAATGCAGAGACACAAGTTGATAAAGCGCAAGGTCTAAGAATTAATAGTATAGATGCAAATTTTGCAGGATCATTTATCAATCAACGCAGAATTATTTTTGGCTTAGTAAAGAGTGCTGAGTTTAAAAACGAAGGCCATGCGCTTATCAATTTAAATGTCAATGCAAAGGATACACGATTATACATACCTCCAGCATTCTATAGTGAGAATACCAGCCGTGCAGACCTAAATAACTTTATTAATGTTATTAATAAAGAAATCAATAATGGTCCAATTGTTATACTATGTGCAGGTTTTATTAGAGAAACAGATGACTTTTTAAATATTGATGTTATCAATCCTAATCTAATTGAGACTAACGGTAAAACTTACTTCGAAGTCATTTATACTAATAAGATTCCTACTAAGCCTTATATTAATGTATAAATTCACTACACTCGTAGCGACTTGATGCTGTTGAAAAATCCCTTGTTTCAAGAAATTTCATTTCGCAAAGCCTTGATTTACAAGAGGTCATTTCATAGATTTTATAATTTGGTACTTTGTCATCAATCTGAAGTCACTACATTCGTAGTGACTTTTTTATTTAAATAATATGCTTTCAATCTTGTCTGCTGCTTCTTCCTGTGGATATGTGCCAAGCACCATAGTTATCCAGTTATTTCACTATTTTCATATCTATCCAGCATATCCTTTATTCCGCTATCTGTCATACATATGCTTCTTCCTATTTCTGTATACGTATAATGCTCTGCTATTGCAGCTTTTGTATATCTCAGCTTGTACTCTGTTAGCCTTCTTTTTCTCGATCCA
>JBAVGO010000107.1:0-20399 GCA_049684915.1 Lutisporaceae bacterium
AACAGCAAGCTTTAACTGGACAGAAGCAATAAGTGCGACAGGTATTAAGATACAGCAATCATTACATGGTGCAGACACATGGAGTGATTCCACAACAACTGTGGCAATAGCAACAAATGCAACTTCAGCAACAGTAACAGGGTTAAGTGTAGGAACAGCATATGACTTCAGACTGGTAGTAACAGGAGGAAGCAATGCAGGGAACTCGAATACTGTGGAGGTTACAACGGATATACCAGTTACAAGCATAACTGTAACAGGAGCAGGAGATGCAACAACGATAACAACGACGGCAGGAACATTGCAAATGTCAGCGGTAGTACTTCCAGCAGATGCAACAAACCCGTCAGTAAACTGGACTGTAACAGAAACAACCGGAGCTGCAACCACAAAAGCAACCATAAATGCAGCTGGATTATTAACTGCTGCAAACAATGGAACAGTAAGGGTAATAGCAACTTCGGCAAGTAATGGAGCTATAACTGGAACAAAAGATATAACAATTACAAATAATCCTGCACCGACCCCAACCACCCCCACCGAAGATAATTCTGTTGAGGTTATTATAAACGATAAGGTGGAAAAAGTAGCAACTTCAGTAACAACAACTGTTGGGGATAAAACAGTTACAACAGTAACCCTTGATGATAAAAAAATTGAGCAGAAGTTGGAAGCTGAAGGCAATAACAGTAAAGTAATAATACCTGTTCTTAATAATTCTGATGTTGTTGTTGGACAATTAAATGGGGCTACAGTAAAGAATATGGAAACAAAAGAAGCTGTGCTTGAAATAAAAACAGACAATGTTACTTATACTTTACCAGCGTCAGAGATAAATATTGATGATGTTTCATCACAAATAGGCAATCAGGTTGAACTTAAGGACATAAAAGTAAGCATAACAATTGCTAATCCTTCTCAGGATACAGTCAAGGTTATAGAGGATACAGCAAACAAGGGGAATTTTACACTTGTTGTAAAGCCTGTTGAATTTGAGATAACCTGCACAAGCGGAGGAAAAACAATTGATGTATCTAAATTTAACGGCTATGTAGAAAGAACTGTAGCCATACCAGAAGGAATTGATCCTTCTAAAATAACTACAGGTATAGTCTTAAATGCTGATGGTACCTTCTCACATGTTCCCACAACAATAATAGTAGTGGATGGCAAATATTATGCTAAGATAAATAGTTTGACTAACAGTACCTATTCAGTTATTTGGAATGAATTATCTTTTAAGGATATAGAAGGACACTGGGCAAAAGACGTTGTTAACGACTTGGGTTCAAGACTTATAATAAGCGGCGTGAATAAAGATACCTTCAGTCCAGATAAAGATATAACAAGAGCAGAATTTGCATCAATTGTAGTAAAGGCACTAGGACTTATGAGACCTGATACAGGGAAGGTAGTATTTAGTGATGTGAAGAACAATGACTGGTACTTTGACGCTGTAAGCATTGCTTATGAGTATGGAATAGTAAAAGGCTACAATGGAGCTTTCAAACCAACGGATAAAATTACTAGAGAAGAAGCAATGGTAATGCTTTCAAGGGCTATGGAGCTAACAAAGCTAGAGAACAATTTATCCGATGATATGCAAAATGCTTTATTAACAAAGTTTAATGATGGAGGGCAAGTATCTGTATGGGCGAAGAATTCTGCAGCAGCTTGTCTAAATAGTAAAATAGTTGTTGGTACAGACAATAATATTTTACCAAGTCAGAATATTACAAGAGCTGAAACTGCGGTTATGATTAGAAGAATGCTCAAAACAGCAGGACTGATATAACGAAAAGAGAATAAAGCTTTTAAGAGCCAGATGCATTAATTTTGCATCTGGCTTTCAATTTAAAAAGAATTATAAAGGTTTTATATTTTTTCTTTTTTATGAAGGAAATATATTATAGTAAAACCAGTAACAATAAACAATAACGTAAATAATGCTTCCAACCATAAGCTCATTATAATTCCTCCTGGATATTTTAATTTTTGAATGAATGATGCTAAAAATAGTAAAAATAGCTATATTAGATATATTGCTCAAATAAAATAAAAATAATATTCGAAAGTGAGATTATAATGAAAACATTTATAGAAGTCGCTATTCAAACAGTTTTGTCATTCTTTTCAATTTTGTTTATTGCACGACTATTAGGAAGGCAACAGGTAGCACAACTAACATTGCACGAATATATCAATGGTATTACTTTTGGTTCAATTGCAGCTACTTTAGCAACAGATACAAATCAAAAAACCTGGTCTCACTTATTGGGATTAATTCTTTTTGGTATTTTAACTTATATAATTTCATTAGTAACTATAAAAAGTAGAAAAGTATCAAAGATTATACAGGGTGAGCCTGTAATAGTTATACAGGATGGTAAAATATTAGAGAAGAACTTATTAAGATTTCATTATACTATTGATGATTTTAATCATTTACTTAGGAAGAAAGATGTGTTTGATATAACCGATGTTAAATTTGGAATACTAGAGACAACAGGGGAAATAAATGTTGTAAGGAAAGCTCAAAAAGAGAATATAAAAGCTGAGGACATGGAAATACAACCTAAACAAACAGAGCTATTAACTGATATAATCGTAACGGGAAATATCATATACGAAAATTTAAGAAAAAGGAGATTATCAGTAAAATGGCTGGTTGGACAAATACATATGATGGGAATTAATGATATTAAAGATATTTTTTTTGCATCAATTGATTCAAATAATAAGCTTTATATTGATCGTATAGAAGACATGCTTCCAAAACCAACTGATATTACTGAACATAAAGATATCTAGTAGCACGTGCCTATCTATGGCATTTATCTGTTTCTGTTAAAATCGCATTGTAAACTTATATCTGTACACCCATTAAATAATGCAAATTTGTTGAGACATGAATGTAGTTTTGTATTCACATTTTGAAAGGTTTTAAACTCATCTTCAAGCCATATGTTTTTGACAATCAGCACCTTATTTTTCTTGTCATTTTGGATTTCAATTCTACCGATGAAATTTTCACCGTAAAGTATAGGCAAAACATAATAACCATATTTACGATTGATTACAGGAGTATATATTTCCCACTTATAATCAAAATTAAATATAGCTTTAATCAATCTTCTATCCCACATCATATTGTCTAGAGGAGCAATAAATTCCATACGCTTCTTTAGTTTGGGGTCATCCAAAATTGTTTCTATCAATGCTTTATCTGAGGATAAACAATAAAATGTATCTGATATATTTTCTATATTTATAGGTATAACTTTCTCTTCATTAAGTAACATTTCAAATATATTATTACGCCTATAAGCTTTCAAATCATCAATGTTAAGCCATGCATCAGAAGGTTTGTTCCAGAGTAATCCTACAGCTCCAATTCTTCTCTGAACACGCCATTTCATATATTCCTCATCAGTCCTATTTGGATCACTAGCACTAAGAATTTCTTTTGGCAAATGATCTTCTGTAATAGCATAATGTTTGAAAGTTCCTTTTTTATGATGGATAATTAAATCACCACGAAAATACATAGTTTCAAGTGTTGCACGAGATAAAGATGTGGGATTCCATGCCCAGTCAACGGTTTCTTTTAAATTAATATCCTTTGATGAAGCAAATTTCTTTTCTCTAATACATTCCATTACTTCATTAGCAACAGCATTTATCACATCATGACTTCTGCCGTAAAGTTTATGTGATTCACGTATGCGAAGAAAATACTTCCAGTCCTCAGTAAGGAATATAGACATGTTTTTATCAAAATAATCTATAAGCTTTCTATCTTGATACAAAAGCTTATAAAGCATTTCCTTATTAAATCCTTTTACCCTTGATTGTAAGACTAATTCTGCATTTTTACCGCAAACATTGATAGGATCAAACTGAATACAGCCTGATTGTTTTATGTATTCACATATTCCTTGTTCCTTAGCAAACTTATAATTATCAATTAGTCCTTGCTTCATCAAGATGAATTGGCGTGCTTGTTTATTAGTAAAAATATATTGTTGCAATCAAATACCTCCAGTATCTAAAAAGTCATCAGTATCCTTACTCCTATCATATAAATATTATATCGTTTACTATTATAAAATACAATTAATCAAGGACTTGCTGTTTACCTATACCAGCTTAATATGATGTAGATTATACTTAAAATTTAGTAACACAAAATACTATAACAGCATATATTAGTAATAGAGCAGGCGATGTGTCTTTTAGTGAGACGTGTGGGGCTGGGCTGGAATACCAGCAACAGGTAAAAACCTGTGGGACTATAATTTATTATAGCCTCACAGGTTTTTATTATGAGTAGGGGGGATTTTTATGCAAAGGGAATTATATAGAGGTCAAGAAGCAAGAAAAATAACACTAATTGGATTTTGGGTGAATGCAGTATTAGCTGTTTTCAAAGTATTAGCTGGTATAATTGGGAATAGTGGAGCTATGATTGCAGATAGTGTTCATTCACTATCGGATTTTTTAACAGATATAGTAGTGTTAATTGGGTTTAAATTAACTGAAAAACCAGAAGATGATTGCCATAATTATGGGCATGAAAAATATGAAACCTTAGTCACAGTAATAATAAGTATTTTTCTAGGGATTGTAGGATTTGAAATATTAAAATCTGGGATAGTAAATATTATTACTGTAATAAAAGGTAGTACATTGACTAAACCAGGGGTTATTGCTTTGATTGCAGCTGTAGTTTCAATAGTGGTTAAGGAATTACTTTATCGTTATACAATTGTTGTCGGGAATAAAATAAACAGCTCTGCAGTAAAGGCAAATGCTTGGCATCATAGGTCGGATGCCTTTTCATCAATTGGAACTCTAATAGGAATTGGAGGAGCAATTGTTTTAGGAGAAAAATGGACGATACTTGATCCAATTGCTTCAGTAATTGTTAGTATCTTTATTTTTAAGGTTGCTGTAGATATTTTTATACCAGCGGTAAATGAATTGATGGAATCATCTTTAAGTAAAGATGAAATAGAACATATACGAAATATTATTATATGTAATAATAAAGTTTTAAATTTCCATAATCTTAGAACAAGGAGAATCGGAACAAAAGCAGCAATTGAGTTTCACATATTATTAGATTCTAGTGCCGATTTAAGATCAGCACATGATGTTGCCACTGAAATAGAACAAGAACTAAAAACAAGCTTTAACGAAGAAAGCATAATCACTATTCATGTGGAGCCCCTATAAGCAGTGGGGATGGGTTGGAGTGCCCCCCTTCTGGTGTACCCAAGCGTTTTATTATCGCTATAGAGTATAGCTGAGTTATTGCTTTGAGAGCTTGTCATTGATGGCACTCCAGTTACTTTAACTAAGGTTTTCTTTTATGATTCTAGGGCTCATCCAGCGCATCAAGTTTAATTTCGAGCCTGCTTTATCATTAGTGCCCGATAACCTGGAACCGCCAAAAGGTTGCTGCCCTACTACTGCTCCTGTTGGTCTATCATTTATGTAAAAATTACCTGCAGTATGAACCAATTCTATTACAGCTGTTTCTATTGCATATCTATCACTTGCATATATTGAACCTGTGAGCCCATATTTAGATGTATTATCGCACAGCTTAAGTGTATTTAAGTAATACGCATCCTCGTATATATATATTGTTAAGACTGGCCCGAATATTTCCTCTTCCATAGTCTTGAAATGCGGATTGTTAGTTAATATAATGGTAGGTTCTATGAAGTAACCTATACTATCATCACATTTGCCTCCAAACAGTATTTCTGCCTCTGTGGAATTCTTAGAAAACTCAATATAACTCTTTATTGTGTCAAAAGCTTTTTTATCGATAACTGCTCCCATAAAATTGTTGAAATCTTCTACATCGCCAATCCTTGTATTATTAACTTTTTCTAACAAGTTTTCCTTAATGGATGGCCATATGCTCCTTGCAATATATGCACGGGATGCTGCTGAGCATTTTTGTCCTTGATATTCAAAAGCTCCCTCAAGAAGACCATTTGATACAGCTTCTAAATTAGCAGAAGGGTGAGCAATAATATAGTTTTTACCTCCTGTTTCTCCTACAATTCTCGGAAAGGTTTTATAATTAGATATATTATTTCCCATCGTTTTCCACATATCTTGGAATACTTTTGTTGAACCAGTAAAATGTATGCCACTTAGGTTTTTGTTAACCATAACAGTATTACTTATATCTTTAGGATTCCCTGGAATAAAGTTTATAACACCAGCTGGTAATCCTGCTTCTTGAAATAATCTATATACTACATATGATGAATAAACTGCATTAGATGCAGGCTTCCATAACACAGTATTACCAGCTATTGCTGGGGCTCCAACCAGATTACTGCCTATAGCAGTAAAATTAAAAGGAGATATGGCAAAAATAAATCCCTCAAGGGGTCTGTATTCTATTTTGTTAATAAGGGCATTTGTAGATATCGGCTGTTCACTATATATCTGATGTAAACAAGCTGCATTATATCTCAAAAAATCAATTAATTCACAAGCTGAATCTATTTCTGCTTGTTTATAGGTTTTACTCTGGGAAAGCATAGTAGCTGCATTAAGTTTTGCCCTCCAAGATCCTGCTGCTAATCCAGCAGCTTTTAAAAATATAGCGACTCTAGATTCCCAAGGTAACCTTTCCCATTTGATTTTTGCTTTTAGTGCTTCTTCAATAGCCATTTCAACTTCTTCTTTTCCTGCTTTATGGTATTCTCCAATGACTTTTTTATTATCATGAGGAATAATACATTGCCCTTTATTGCCAGTTCGAATTTCCCTACCACCTATTATAATAGGTATATCAAGAAATGAGCTTTTTAAATGTGATAATTCAGTCTCAAGCTCCGTCCTTTCAGAACTCCCAGGCAAATACTTTAATACTTTTTCGTTTTTAAAATTTAATTCTTTTGAAATACTATTATTCATAGGTTGAAATCTCCTTTATAATTGTTGGTTTTTATTTACTTCTGATAATATAAGCATTGTGAAAGTATCTAGCATACCGTCAATCTTTAACAGCGCATCATGAAGTAAAGTTATTTGCTCTGTTAAGCCTGCTCTCATTTTAAGCATTATGCACCATTGCCCAGTAATTCTATAGCATTTTTCAATCGTTAGTCCCTCAATCTTAATATTTATCACTTGCTCCATAATTGCATTAAAGTCCTGTGTTCTCACATTCATGAATACGATAGCTCTTATGACCTGACCTGCCTTACTCCAATTGATTTCTGTGCTATAGCCTTTTATTATATTATTTTGTTCTAGCTTGGATACTCTTTGATGTATCGCAGGTCTTGATATATTAAGCCTTTTACCCATTTCTTCATGGGACATTCTACCGTTACTTTCTAAAAGCTCTAAAATCTTTATATCCAGTTCGTCCATAAAATCATCCTCCTTTTGATTACTATAATATATTAAAACTCCTTAATATTATACTATTAGTTTAGTATTGAGGAAAAATACTACTAATAGTCATAAATACATGTGGAACACAAAAGAGAAATGAAGAGTTGACAAACGAAACGTCCATATAGATCAAGGGATAGGTGAAAACACTGAGAACATTTTTTATATTGCATTAATATAATGATAGAGTAAGCAATTTTTTTATGAATGGAGGTTCTATATGCTATCTAGTATCAAATTTATTCGACAATCGCTGGAATTGCATCTTTTTTTTGCTCGTATAATGAAGGAGCATTCATTCTTTTTACAGGTAGGCTTTACCCAAAAGGACTCGATTCTAATACAACAGGCAAATATCTTTAGAATGGAGTTTGATAGGCTTTTGGCAGATGTCATATCTCTTTCTAATGGGGTTGTCAGCCAAAGTGTATTGCAATCTGGCGAAGTTATAACACTTTACACGTTAAAAGCAGAAATGGCTTCAGCATATTTTACAGGAGTTGTAATTCCTACATGTTTGACTGAAGCAGAAGCAAGATTGATAGGTAATGGTTTAATAATGGGTGATTCTATGCTTGAACAAAGGGTGTTTATGCTTAATGAAAGAGCGATGGAGTTAGTCTCAGGTTTAGTAAATTTTAAAACAAAGCTTTTATCAGATGTTATATCTTGTAGAATATTTACAAGCAACTACCCATTACTTATAGACCATATTTTAAGAGAAGCAAAATTCTACTTCATGTTGATTGAAAGGTTACAAAATCATGAAGAAATTGACATAGAAAAAGACGCTTATGAGCAAGAAGTTTTCTGGAATAGGATTATGGCAGAACATTCCAAGTTTATTCGTGGACTTCTCGACCCTACAGAAAAGGAGCTTATAAACACAGCAAATAATTTTGGAAATGAGTTTGATAAGCTGACACAAGAGGCCATAGAAGCGATGGATAAAACAATACCAATTTCCATAGTTACAGAGGATAGCCTTGAAGAGACTAAAAAGATTCAAAAGTTTAAACAACAGGGAACGCAAGGATTAATAGAATGTAAAATCAAATCCATAATAATACCATTATTAGGTGACCATACTTTGCGTGAAGCAAATCACTATTTAAGACTACTAAAGATATTTAGCAAAAAGCAGTAGGGATGGCTTGGAGTGAACCCATTCTGGTATACAGTTTGGAAGCAAAAGGAACCTCCTTTTGCTTCTTCTAGTTTCCTGATTCATAAAATGCCAGATTCACTAAAATATTAGTGGGATAAAAACCTTCATTCGTTATTGATAAAATATAATTTGTACCATATTGAAGAATTCTTTCGAATAAGGCAGACTCTACAGGAGAACCTCCTTGCGTGAATGCAAACCTTGGTATCATACTTTCTTCCATTACAGTACCACCGTAAACATATGATGCATCTGAATAAAAGGAAGTAGCTGCTTGTATTGCCGATCTATCATCTAGGTTTATCACTGGAAGCTGATTATTTCCAGGTATGAAACTAGGAGCTTTAATCAGCTTGATACCGAGTTGTTCGCCTTGGCTAATGATTGTTCTATTAGTTATATGTGTAATAGTGTCCTTGCCCGTTGATATTTGGAGGTTAAGACTTCCACCAGCGGGGATTATCTCCCTGTGTGAAATAGTAAATGCCTGACCTGCAAAAACAAAACCGAGCCAGTAGGGTTGACCTCTAAATTGATAACTGGTAAGTGCCATATTAAACCACCTCAAATACTCTAATTGTAACAGGATATTCCTTGGTTTTGGCATATATTGTTAGATTCTCATCAGGATTAAGGTCGTATACAATTACTTCAGCAGGTACATTGAAGATATAATTTCCACTTTCAAAAGTAAAGTTCGGATCAGTGGAGTGATAAATATAAGTAGCTGCATCATTAACCACCCACAGCTGCCTTCTTCTTGGCAGGTTTTCGGGTCCAACTCTTAAGGGAGTTGGCTCTGTTGTAATGGTTACTTTTCCTATCTTCGTGTCTTTCGTCCAATAAAGTCCGGGTACATCACGATATTCAAAATCACTCATAATCTTCGCCTCCATAATACATACGATATTTTTATATAACCTCTAGCTGCTATATGGAAAGCAAATATTTTGTACAATTAGCTTTCTAAATCATTTTATGCCTGTAATTAACATAAAGTTACATTTATCTAAAATATATAGTAGTTGAATTAATTCAATAAATATGACATAAACCATTATAATAATTTGTGACAATTGACCTTGTGAAAAGCTAGATGTATTATATATCCATATACTTGAAGGGAGTGATAGACATGAAACGTCTGATAATACTCAATAAGGTGATTTTTCTTTAAATCGAATAATCCAGATAGGATGTCTGAATATTAAGGATATTACTGCTTGCAATCCTCATGGATTGGAGATTATTTGTTGTACAAATAATCTGTAGTTTTTTTGTGTAAAAATATTAATAACTTTGAAAGAGGTAATGTGAAATGTTAAAATTAAAATATTTGTTTGATAATAAAGATTTGGCTGAAATGTTGTTAGGCAATTGGGATTATGATAAATGCTCACTAGAAATGTTTAAATACTACAGAATATCAGCAAATGCTATCTATCCTTTTCAAAACGAGGGAAAGACCAAATTATTAAGATTTGTACCTGCCTTAGAAAAAGATAAAAGTAACATTTTGGCAGAGCTAGAATTTATCAATTATCTAAGTTCAAATCAATACCCTTCATTAAGAACTGTATTGTCAAACAACGATGAGGAGATTATTACTGCCAACACACCATGGGGTAAATATTATGCAACTGTATTTGATAGAGTTTCAGGGGTACAGATTGGAGACACAGATTTTAACGATAGTATAATATATGAACTTGGGAAAACATTAGGAAGCCTTCATAAATTATCAGCAAGTTTTTCTCCAATAAATAAGAGATGGTCATACGAAGATGTGCTTTTATGGATTAATAGTACTTTAACAGAGTATCAAAATCAAGAAACTGCCCTTGAAGAGGTGCATTTATTGCAAGCTTATTTTTCAAAGCTCCCAAAATCTATTGAAAATTATGGACTGGTTCATTATGATTTTGAGTTAGATAATGTATTCTATGATGAGGTAACACACACGTGTAATATTATTGATTTTGATGATGCGATGTATCATTGGTATGCTATGGATATTGAACAGTCACTGGATAGCATTAAAGAAGAAGTTGAACCATCAAGATATGAGCATGATAAAGAACTTTTTTTAGATGGATATAGAAGCGAATATTCAGTTACTGAGGAAATGCTTTCTTTGCTGCCAATATTCAGACGATTTGCAAACCTATATAGTTATACTCGTGTTCTGAGGTCATCAGCAGAAGCATGGAACAATGAACCAGAATGGCTTATTGATTTAAGGGTTAAACTGAATAATTCAATGAAAAGAAAGTCTGTGAATTTCGGGAGTATACTATAGACTATCCTTCCCCAAATTAGTATTATGTCTAAATGGAAAGAGGATAAACATATTCATACTGTAATTATAGGGAAGTAGAATGATTTGGTAAATGCTATTAAGGAAATTAAAAGCAAGTTTATTTAGAAGAGGTAATTCAAAATCTGATAAAGGATAATGGATTAACTCATAGACAGAATGTAAATCTTTTATGAATAAGCAATAGTGCAGTTCACAAAGTCCGAAGTCAGCTTGAAGAGAGACTGGAGAGAAAAGGGGCATAAAAAAATAAATTTATTTGTAATAAATTAACACAAAATTATGTTTGTGATATAATGGCATTATTGTAGGCTAATAAGTTTATATTGTTAACTACTCAAAAGATGCACAAATTTGAATAGTTAAGATGTTTGGGGGTATAGAGGAATGAAGTATTTAGATTTTTTTATGGATGAAAAAAACTCCATTCAAAATAAAATAGAGTTATTATTGCAAAAATATAGAGTACAGCCTGTTGGAACAGGATATATTGACCTTATTCTTACTAATGATATTTTTGAAAACTTTGTACATGAATTGACTGCAATTAATGTAATTATCAGTAATGTGTCATGGTGGTGTCATTGTACTAAAATATCAGAGAAGGAACTTGGTTGTCCACATGGAATGGGAGGTCCTATAAGTAAGTATTGTGGAGGTTGGTTTAGTGAAACTCAAATTCCCATGTTTGAAGTAGGGTTTAAACAAAATCTAAATGAACTTGATATGGACTTTATTAGTGATGAAGTAAAACAAATCAATTCTGATTTTATAAAGTATATTAAGAATGATTTTGTAAAAAGTATCCATTATTCAAAATGTTTAATGCCTGGATTATGGCTTTATGTACCTGATGAATGGAATAGGATATGGTAC
Organism: Lutisporaceae bacterium; assembly: GCA_049684915.1. Lineage (GTDB taxonomy): Bacteria > Bacillota > Clostridia > Lutisporales > Lutisporaceae > GWB2-37-7. The sequence continues at coordinate 11,796 of JBAVGO010000107.1, forward strand.
ATGATAGGTTAAAACTAAGCTCTAACTTATTATAGCTGCTACTTTAACTAGAAAAATATTGAGATAGTGTTGCCTTTTGAAAAATATTAATTACCTTTTAAAAGACATTTTTCCAGACCTAACAGTAGAAATTAAGAAAATTCTCTTAAAAAATAAAAGAATTGACTTATATGAGCAGATTGACAAACTTGAAATTATTGCATTATGTGGCTGTGGGCAGGAAAATTGTGGCTCATTTTATACCATTCTACCTCCAAAAGAGGAGGTAGAATATGCAGTAGAAGGTTTTATTATTTCTGATGCAAAAGTTGCATTAGAAGTGTATGAAGGTAAAGTAGGATATGTTGAGATATTCCCAAGTGAGTATGATTATGAAATCCATAAGAAATTAGCAGAGATATTTAGATAAATTTTAAATATACAATAATAGAAATAAATTGACATATAAGTTGGCAGGTTGAAGTGATTTTGATAAGATAGGGGTATTGTAATGGAAGGATTTAAACTTGAGGGTAAAAATGGACATATCTCAATAGAATTTTTAGAGGTATATGGCTTTCCAAACAACACAAGTGTTTTTGGGGGTTATGATGCCAAAGGAATAGTAGAAATAAAATCAAGTAATTACAGAGTCTGTGGTGAATTATGGTTTTCAACAGGCGAAATATATAATTTTTATTCTACACTTAAAGAATGCAATAAAAGACTTGATGGTAAAGCAGAACTGATTACTACTGAAACTAACTTAAAGATGTCTGTTGATTTTGATAAAATAGGGCATGTAGTTATTAGTGGTGAATATGTTGAAAGGTATGATGAAAACAATGAATTGACATATGAAATCTTTAGTGACCAAAGTTATATTCAAGACACTATTAAGGAATTGAATGAAATTGTAAATAAGTATGGTGGACTTCAAGGTAAAAAATAAAGTACTAGTAGCAAACTCAGGTGAAATAAAGTATGGTTTAAATTATCATGATATTGAAGTCAGTATTTAGGAAGATAATGGTTACTTTGGAGGATAGAAATGGTCACTTTTAAACAGCTAATAGTAGAAACTGATTTTAGCAAGGTGTGGCAATTCATAACAAGGCATTATGAGATTAGAAAAGAAATCTCTATAGATAACTTTAAAGATAACTATAATGACCTATATGAAAAGTTATCAGCATTAGCCCCTACAGAAAATACTAAGAATATGTACATTTACATCAATGTGTTTAAGGATGATGGGAATGATGATTACTATTGTCCAGACAGCTTTGAAGAGAATAATTCAGAACTCTATTTTGATGTCTGTGGTAAAGATGATGAGTTGTGTGGCTATTCAATTGTTGCAAGTAGCTTTGAGGACTGGTTAAGCTTTTATATTGATGAAAAGACTTTAGCTAAACTATCCTGCCCAAATATAATTGCTCATTGTCTTTTAGAAATGACATTCTTTGGATTTGAACAGACAAGGGATGAGGAAGGTAGGTTAATTGTTGATTAATGTAATACCTTGCTTTCACATTTAAACCAAGATATAAAATTTTTATTAACCAATTTTATGAATAATACCTCAGCATTCCTTCCTTTCCATTAATATATTCTATACCACCTTTTCAATTCAGATAATCTATCTTTATAATATTGACCATGATAAGAAAGACTGTTATCCAGTTGCTCCCAGTTTAATGATAAGCATGATGGAATTCTTGTAGTATCTGATTTTGTGCAGAGTGAAAGTAATATTTCAAAACACTCTCCCAAGAGCCAAGGGTCTGTTTGTTCAAGAACAAGCTCAACTGCCTCAGGTATTTGGGTGTATGCTTGCTCTGGTATTATATCATTTATTACATTTTCTCTAAACTGTGTAAAATACCATTCATCCTCATTAAGTTTTTCTTCCCAATTTACAATCCATTCATAAAATTCTTTTTTTAAATCTAAAACCATATAATTCACTCCATATTTTTATAATAGCCATTTTTTTCAAAGCACTTTATGCTATTATATCAGAAAAATAATCAGAATATATACTTGCATTATTTCTAATAATAGTTTAATGGTATATAAAAAATAGCCAGACTATAAAAATAATGTGTAAACATATTAAAATGAAAGGTGGTGATGCCCTATGACAAATTCAAAAATAGCTAATAGATTGATTTCTGAAAAATCCCCTTACCTATTGCAACATGCTTATAACCCTGTGCAATGGTATCCTTGGGGACAGGAAGCCTTTGATAAGGCAAGGCAGGAAGATAAACCTGTTTTTCTATCTATTGGCTATAGCTGACATTTGCTTTTGAGAACTTGTCATTGGTGTCATGTGATGGAACGAGAATCCTTTGAGGATGATGAGGTTGCAGAGCTGTTAAATGAGCATTTTATTGCTATAAAGGTAGACAGAGAGGAGCGTCCGGATATAGACCATATATATATGAGTGTATGTCAAGCACTTACGGGACAAGGAGGGTGGCCTCTTACAATCTTTATGACTCCTGAGCGTAAGCCCTTCTATGCGGGTACATATTTTCCTAAGAAGTCAAGAGGAGGCTATTCTGGAATAATTGAGATTTTGGAGCATGTAAACAAAACATGGAAAAGTGAAAAAAACATATTGGAAGAGTCTTCAGATAAGATAATGGAGCATATGGAAAAGGAATTCGGTTCTAATGATGAAGGAAAGATAACAGAAGAAGCAGTAGAAAATGCATTTAAAAGCTTTGCCAGAAGCTTTGATAAGGCTTATGGTGGTTTTGGTACTGCTCCTAAATTTCCTACACCTCATAATTTGATGTACCTACTAAGATATTGGAAACAGTCGGGCAATGAAAATGCCCTTGATATGGTGGAGAAAACTCTGGAGGCTATGTATAGAGGTGGTATGTATGATCATATAGGCTTTGGTTTCTCTAGGTATTCTACAGACAGGAAATGGCTGATACCACATTTTGAAAAAATGCTATATGATAATGCACTGTTAGCTTTTGCATATCTGGAGACCTATCAGGCTACAGAAAAGCAAGAGTATAGGTTGGTGGCAGAGCAAATATTTGAGTATGTGCTAAGGGATATGACTTCTACTGAAGGTGGCTTCTACTCTGCTGAGGATGCAGATTCAGAGGGAGTGGAGGGTAAGTTCTACAGTTGGTCTACTGATGAAGTTGCAGAAATTCTCGGGGATAAGGGTGCAAAGGAGTTTAACAGCTATTACGATATTACTGCTAAAGGTAATTTTGAAGGTGAGAGTATCCCAAATTTAATAGAGAACAGAATGCACTTTGATGAACTGGTGAGGATACCGTTTAATGATATGCGGCAGAAGCTTTTTTTACACAGAGAAAAAAGAATACACCCATATAAGGATGATAAGATACTTACTGCGTGGAATGGTCTTATGATAGCTGCCTTAGCCTATGGAGCAAGAATATTGGGTAATGAGAGGTACAGACAGGCGGCAGAAAAGGCAGTAAGTTTTATACAGAGCAAGCTTTTACGGAAAGATGGCAGACTGCTGGCAAGATATAGAGATGGAGATGCTGCATATGAGGGATACCTAGATGATTATGCATTTTTGGTATGGGGCTTAATCGAGCTGTATCAAGCTGGTTTTGCTCCACAATACTTGAGGTTGGCGGTTAACTTAACTGATGATATGATAAGATATTTTGGCGATGAGAAGGGCAATGGCTTCTTCATTTATGGTAATGACAGCGAGCAGTTAATTGCAAGACCTAAGGAGATTTATGATGGTGCAATGCCTTCGGGCAACTCGGTAGCAGCTCTAAACTTATTGAGGTTAGGCAGGCTTACGGGGAGAACTGAATTTGAAGTGGAGGCAGACCGCCAATTTTCTGCCTTTGCAGAAAAGGTGAGCACGTACTCAATGGGGCATACATATTTGCTGATGACAGTAATGTTTGCTAATGCAAGGGGCAGTGAAATTGTAATTGTAGGTGAAAGAGACAATAGCCAAACACATAGCTTGCTTAATATTATAAATAAGAATTTCCTGCCATACTCAGTAGTGGTAGTAAAGGATACAGCAAGTGACAATGATTTGAAGGAGTTGGCTCCTTATACCGAAGGACAGGAAATGATTGATTACAAAGCAACAGCTTATATATGTGAGAATTTTGCCTGTAGAGCTCCGATTACTGATATTAATGAGCTGGAGAGGGTTATAGGAGCAAATTAATATTGAAGGGAGTATCGCTCTCTACTTAAAGTAGTTTTGCGACGCTCCCTTGTTTGTTTTCTGTTTACGCAACAACTTTTTTATTTTGTTATAATAAAATGCTTTATTAATATTGCCTAAAACATATTTGTATGAGTACTTTGAAAATAGTATTATTAAATTATAAATTTACCATTTTTATAAAAAAGTTCATCATCTGCATATAGTTCGCCACCTTTTTTCATATCACAAACCATATCCCAATGAATAGATGATATGATTTTCCCTCCACACATTGGAAGGCTTGATCCTAATGCAATATGAATAGTTCCACCTATTTTTTCATCGAAGGAAATATTTTTTGTAAATTTATTAATATTATAATTAGTTGCAATAGCAAATTCACCAGCATACCTTGCTCCATCATCAATATCCAGCATTGCTTCAAGATAATCTTGCCCTTTATTCGCTTTGCATTTAATTACCTTTCCATTTTCAAATGTTATATCAACATCTGAAACCTCTCTTCCCATAAAGACTGCTGGGAAACTGAACTTGATATGTCCATTAAGTGAGTTTTCAATAGGAGAGGTGAATATCTCACCGTCTGGCAAGTTCAGTTTTCCGTCACAATTAATCCATTTTCGTCCTTTAACAGACAAACTTAAGTGTGTATCTTCAGATTGTATTGTAATATTAGATTTTTGAGATAAATAATCAATTAACTTATTTTGCTTTTCATGCATATGCTTCCATTTCTTTATATAATCATTTTGACTTACAAAACATGCATTAAAAAACATATCCTCATATTCAGTTAGAGACATATCTGCATCCATAGCTGCAGCGTTTGATGGGAAGATTGTACCACACCATTTTAAAGAGTAATTAGATAATCTATCTAAGTATGTCTTTTGTACAGTTTTCATTGCCTTACCCCTAATTTGTTTTTTGTGAGAATCAATATTTGTCAAAGATCTACTGTTACCTTGACATCTTATTGAAAGGTAAGCATCAATTGTATTCATCAAAAGGATAGTAGCTGGATTAACAAACTGCATCTGCTCATCATTACCATATTTGTAGAATAATTCTTCCATTCCATCAATTTCAGTCTTCAATATTGGATATGCTCCTTTGATTAGAGCTTCTTTATATACTTCTTTTATTAAAGGCTCTGCAATTGTATTTCCACTGATGAGAAAAATATCTCCCTTATTTAAATCCAAACTATAATTTACTATTAGTTTTGCCAGATTTGATACCCTTAAATCAACCACAGTATACCTCCTGTATAAATAGTATGATGTTATTTAAAACATGCTTATGCTTTAAGTCGATATTATAAACATATTGGTGAGTATTGATTATACAATTGAGCTTGTTTGATCTTTAGTATTAGTAAGGTTAGGTGCTATACTTCTTACTAATACTAATATCAATATCAAAGCTATCGAAGAAGTTAACGAAACAATAAGAGTTCCATTCTGTAAGTCAGATAAATATCCAAACACTGGTGCCCAAATAATAATACCAATGTTCTTAAACATAGAAACAAAGGATAGGGTTGTAGCTCTTACAGATGAGTCTATGTTTTTATTTAATATTGAAGATATCATAGGACCTCTAAGATAATTCAATATGAATATTGGCAACCATAGCAAAGCCAATATATATCCATTAGATATAAATGGTACAATTAGTATTAATAAAGCTAGCAGTAATTTTATAATATTTAAAAATGCAATCTCCCCTTTTACTATGTTTTCAAATATGTTATATTTCTTCAAGCAATAAGATGCAAGTATAAATATTATAGAAGTATATATACCATTAAGTAACACTGGGAAACCACATTTTTTCAAAAAAATCAGATTAAAATTAAAATATGTACCTGTAATCCAATACACGAATACAGATTCGAATGTATACAACTTTAGCTTACTATTCTTCAGTAAAAGTTTTCCACTCTCACTTATTATTCTAAAATATTTTTTTCTTTTATTCGATTGTGAGATTTCATCATACGGCTCATGAAGTAGGAATGAAATAATAACCGAAATTAGTGAGGCTAAAACAGTAAATACTAGTGTCCAATTAAAACCAATAAGCCAATATAAAAATGTGCCAATGATTCCACTTATGGCTAAAGCTTTAAACTTATAACTATTAAAATTAGCATTTGTGCTCTTATATTCTTCTTCCTTTCCATATTGTTTTAAGTGGTCATAAATAAAAGATTCTAGAGTTCCTGAATTAAAACTTACTCCAATAGCTAAAAACAACTGATAAATAATAAAAGTGAAAAAATTATGTGCAAATATTAATGATATCCATCCAAAACAATAAGCGATACTAGCTATAATTATAGTAGTCTTGCGACCAAAAGTATCCGAGAATGCTCCAGAAGGGATTTCAAACAAGAAAATTAGTGCTGTATAAATCGACTGAAGCAGAAGGATTTGATAATTGTTCAAGCCTAGCTTAATATACATAGGTGTAATAAAACTCAATATGAAAAATAAATTTGAGAAAAAGGATAAATAATAAATTTTCTGAATATCAGTATGTTTTTTCATGTTTATCCTCCTGCTCGTTTTTATCCAAATAAACTGGGAGTAGTTCTTCTGCTAGTCTATTGAGATATTGTTTCTCGCATTTCTTAACATCCCAACTGCCAGTTTCTACATATGCTTCAAATCTACAACCACCAGCACAGGCCGGATAAAAATTGCAATTAATGCATTCGTTATCTTCATACGCCTTGCCCTTTATATACGAAAATGGATATATTGTTTTATTATCAGCATCAGATACATTACCTATAATACACTCTTCCATGCCTATTACTGATGCACATGGATAAATATATCCTAAGGTATCAATCACAAAATAGTTATTTCGACTAAATTTACATATGCCATCAGGTATCCCTATTGCATTTTTTTGTGTTATACCTCTTCTTTTGGCATCAAGAGCAACCTTTTTCAGTAACTTTACTCTATCATCAATATTTTGGTCTACATTAGAATATTTATCAAAGTGCTCATTACTATGAACAGATATTTTACATGGAACACAGTTAATAATTACATTGCTAATAATGTTATTCCTTTTCAAATCATCCAAAAACTTATAATATTCATTATAGTTCTGCTTATCAAGAACAGTACTAATAGAAAGCTCTATTGAAGGAAATTTATCATGAATATTCTTCAAATTTGTCAGGATTTTATTATATGTCCCGTTTCCAGATTTATCGGGTCTTCTTATATCGTTAATATCTATATATCCATCTATTGATACTGAGTATTTTACTAAGCCATTTTTAACTAGTTCTTCGAAAATCAAAATATCAAGCAGTATTCCATTTGTAACTAATGAGTATTCTGTGTTAACATACATTTCCTTCATTTGATTGAATTTGTTCATGAGTCTAAACATAGAAGTCTTATTGAGTAAGGGTTCTCCTCCATAAAAACTAATTGAAATATTTTTATATCCAAATGAATCTATTTGCTTTTTAGCCCATTTAACTAAATCATCCTCAATAAGTTCCGTAAGATATGAGTTTTTTTTATCCTGACCCTGATAACAATAAACACACTTTAGATTGCACGCTTCAGTTGTCATAACCTTAAGGAAAAGTGTATCTCTTGAATTTCTTATCTCTGAAAGATATTCATCAACAAGCTTAGAATCGTCTTCAACTAGAATTTCTTTTTGTATTAAAGTATCAATAATTCTAGTGTCTATTAAGTCTAGCTTCATTTCCTTCAATCTAGAATAGAGTTTGGCTGATAATTTAACAATTTCTTTTGATTTATTACTATAAATATAAACAAGATTTTCATCATTCTTTATATAAGTATATATATATTTTGATAACTGCACTGCAATTCCCCCTTTTAAAGATTAACTATCTAATTTATCACATAGATTTCATATTTGATTTGGATTATAGTTACTAAACTATTTTATGTTACAAAGATCCCAATACATTTATAACTTCATTTGTCTACATAAAATAGAATGTTTAGATAAACTACCAGTAGTTGCATATGTAATAGCTCTACACCAATAACTACATACTTGTCCACAATCGCTACATCCCGTAGTGTCTGTACTAATATTCCTAAGACTATTCATAGCCTCAGAATTCCATATTTGTTTTAGTGAATCCTTAAATATGTTTCCACAATACATCTTACTATTCTCTTTAAAGAGAGGACAAGGATAGCTTTCACCATTATTATCTATATACATTCTAGTGAACGCTGCCTCACATAGCTTAGACCTTCTGCCAAGCATATCTTGTTGATAATCACTCTTTACAAATGGATTAAATATAGAAATTTTGTTTTTATATTTAATTTGCAAATCATCTAGCTCTTTTTTTGCTTTTGGAAGAATGTTCAAAATATATTCGTTATAAT
>JBAVGO010000108.1:0-5572 GCA_049684915.1 Lutisporaceae bacterium
AAGCACCGTTTCTGAAGTAGAAAGGAATTATAGCAGCTTCATCAAGAAGAATCTTTTCTGCTTCTGCCATTGCTTCTGCTCTAGCCTTAGAATCTGGTGAAGTTTTTGAGAATGCTATTAATTCATCAAACTTAGGATTGCTCCAGTTGATATTGTTATGTCCGCCACCAGTTACCCAAAGGTCCATAAATGTCATTGGGTCATCGTAGTCTGGACCCCAACCTGCACTAACTACATCGTAGTCTGAAGCTTGCATTAATTCAAGTCTTTGTTTGAATTGAACTTGCTTAACTTCAAGCTTGATGCCTAGGTTCTTTGAAAGCATATCTTGAACAGCTTCTGCATGTGTTCTAGCAGTATCACTATCATCTGTCAAGTATTCAATTGCTGGAACCTTATCAATTGTTGTTCCAAGATCTTTTAATGCTGCATCTAAGTATTCTTTTGCTTTTACAGGATCAGCTGATCCTGGATAGTATTCATATGGATATTCGTTAGCAAATTTGTCCTTATCGCCCATTAATAATGGAAGGATATATCTTTGTGCTGGAGTTGAACCGTTCTTTAATATTGCATCGCAGAACGCTTGTCTGTCAATAGCATAGCCTATAGCTTTTCTGAAGTTAGCATTACCAAGGAACTTGCCTACTTCAGGTGACTTGCCTTTAACGTTAATTTGGAAGTACCACTCTGCACCTGTTGGGTAGAAGATAGCTTTGCCTTCAGCTTCATACTTTTCAATGAAGTCTTTGCTAAGGCCAGTTATGTCTATGTCGCCAGCTTCATACATGTTAACAATTGTTTTGCTATCAGTAACTATTGTAAACTCTACTCTGTCAAGCTTTATAGCATCTTTGTTCCAATAGCTTGCGTTCTTTTCAAGAACTAATGTAGCATCATGTTGCCACTCTGTTAATGTAAATGGTCCATTATAAACAGCCTTATCAGCATCAGCTGCATAAGCTTCTTTATATTGATCAACTAAGTCTTTTCTTGATGGCATAAATGAAAGGAATCCTGTTAAAGCTAAGAAATACTTTGTTGGAGAGTGTAGCTTTATTTCAAAAGTCTTTTCATCTAACGCTTTAACACAAACTTGTGTTGGGTCAGTTATCTTTTCAGTGTTATACTCTTGACCATTAACAATGTAATAGCCTTGGAAAGCATATTCTGAAGCTGTAGCTGGAGCAAGAAGTCTTAAGTATGAATACTCAAAATCTTGAGCTGTAACCTTCTTACCATCACTCCATTGTGCGTCTCTTAGATGGAAAGTATAAGTTAAGCCATCTTCTGAGATTTCCCATGTTTCAGCCATACCAGGTAATACTTCACCTGCGTGAACTCTGATAAGACCTTCAAGTATAGCATTATCGATTTCTATTGAAACTTGGTCTGTACCTAATTGTGGGTCAAGATTTGGTGGCTCTGAACCTGCCAATCTAAATACCTTTGGTTCTGCATTAGGTGTTGGAGCTGCTTCTTCCTTCGGGCCACATGCTGTTAGTCCAACGCTTAGTATCAAAACTAAGGCTAGCACTAGTGCTAAAGATTTTCTCATTGAGATTCCTCCCCGTTTCTTTTTATTTGGCGTATATATAAATTGGAACGCCTTCATATTAATGTTACAAGTTTGTATTAATGTTTATGTCAGTTTTATACAATTTTCAAATTGTTACAACAAACTTGTAAAGAAATTGTAACAATTTATAGACTAATTATATTTCCAATTTGTGAAAAATATGTGTACTAATTGTGAAATAATTATGAACAAATTGAGAATTAAAATTAACAAATGTGCGCAAAATGTTAAATTGTAGGATTTGTGTATAATCAACATATTTTGAGTATACATGAAAATAACAGTGAAATCAATATTAATATATATATTAATACATTTGAACTTTAGCAAAAATCAGTATGAAAATAAATTAACACATTTGAAAATATTAGAATGTTACATTGTGAATCAAAGGTGAAAATAAGTTGAAATAAATGTATCATAAATATGTACTATAAACATGTAGCATAAAATGTATTATAATTGAATTAAATTATACTTATGATAAGGAGTGCGTGGATCAATGCAAAAGGTCAAGGTTCTTATTGTCGAGGATGAAAGCAGAATTAGAGAAATGCTAAGAGAGTATCTTGAGAATATAGACTTTCAGGTAGCTGAAGCAGAAAATGGGATACTTGGTCTAGAAAAATTCAAGGAAGAACAGTATAATATTATATTACTTGATGTAATGCTGCCAGATATTGATGGTTGGTCAGTATGCAGGGAGATTAGAAGAAGCTCTGATATACCAATAATTATGCTTACTGCCAGGGGTGAAGAGTATGACAAGCTTTTTGGCTTTGAGCTTGGTGCAGATGATTATATCACAAAGCCCTTTAGTCCAAATGAGCTTGTAGCTCGTATGAGAGCAGTATTAAAGAGAGGAAAGGATACATCATCAGATACTAACAAAGAAATATTTCAACATAAAGCATTAAGTGTAAATCTGGATTCTAGAAAAGTTATGCTTGAAAGCTCAATTGTTGATATGACACCAAAGGAATTTGATTTATTCAGCTTTTTAATAAAGAATCCTGATAGGGTATTCACCAGAGAGCAGCTGCTAAATAAGGTATGGGGTTATGAGTTTGGTGGTGACGATAGAACTGTTGATACCCATATTAAGATGTTAAGAGAAAGCCTAAAGGAATATAGAAGCCTTATAGTTACAGTATGGGGTGTAGGGTATAAGTTTGAAATAGGAGGTTAAAAATGAAAAGTATTTCATTTAAGCTTTGGGGGCTTATGCTATCTTTGGTATTTACCGCTTTGATTCTTATTTGGTTTTTTCAGATAGTTTTCTTAGAAAGCTTTTATTTCAATATGCATGAAAAAAAATTGCTGAATGAAGGTAATTATATTGTAAGTATGATACTGGAAAACCAAACTGAGAATAAAATAATGACAAAGATAGAAGAACTGCTACTAAAATATAATGCAAGAATAGATATATATACTCCGGCTGGCATAGTTATATATTCTAACGAAAATGCTCCCAAGATAATGGAGGCAGATAGAACAGCCATACTTATAGAGCTTGGGAAAGGTAATACGGTAGTAAATAACTTTAAAGATACAAGGTTTGGAAGCAATATTTTAATAATTGGATTGCCTGCTATTCAAAATAATAAACTAAAGGCTGCATTGATAATGAGTGTACCTTTAGCTTCGGTAAAGGAAACTGTAGCTACCTTGAAGGAGCAGCTGCTCATAATTTCCATCATATTAATAGGCCTTTCTGCTATATTGTCTTATTGGTTTTCAAGATTTTTTACAAAGCCAATTCTGGAGATTAATAAAGCAGCAAAAACTATGGCGGAGGGTAACCTGTCTATAAAAGTAGCTGTAAATACAAAGGATGAGCTTGGAATGCTTTCTAGTACGATTAATCACCTTTCTTCACAGCTGCAAAAAATTGAGCAGCTACGCAAGGAGTTGATTGCTAATGTATCTCATGAGTTTAGAACACCTTTAAGCCTTATAAAAGGTTATGCTGAGACTATAAGAGATGTAAAGGGTTTAAGTGCTGAAAAGAAAGATAAGCAGCTGAATATAATAATTGAGGAATCAGACAAATTGAATAGCATGATAAATGATATCTTAGACTTATCTCAAATACAGTCGAATTATTACATATTAGAGATGAGTGACTTTAGAATAGGTGAAACTATAGAAGCAGTAGAAACCAGACTACAGTATCTTATAGAAGAAAAGGGGTTGTGTGTCAAAGCAAATTTTGACCCTGAAATTCTTATATATGGAGATGAGAGAAGAATCGAACAGGTTTTGTTTAATCTGTTAAACAATGCAATCAATCACTCAAAGGAAGGTGATGTTATTAAGCTTAGAGTTGTTGAACACGATAGTGTAGCAGTAGTTGAAGTAGTTGATCAGGGAGATGGGATTGCTTCACAGGATATATCTTATATATGGGATAGATTTTACAAGGTACATAATGGACAAAGTAACAAGCGTAAGGGGAGTGGGCTAGGTCTTGCTATAGTGAAAAGTATTTTGGAGGCTCATAAATCTAATTTTGGAGTGGAAAGCGAAATAGGAAAGGGTAGTAAATTCTGGTTTGAAGTAAAAAAGAGTGCCAAATATTCGGCTCTATAATATTTTATTTAATTTAGATATAAGCTATAGCAAAGTATTATGCTATGGCATAAATATTGCTACTATAATATGTAGAATTAATTTAAGGAGGACTAAAATGAGAGAGGTTGTTATTGTTGCCGCAGCTAGAACTCCTGTAGGAAGCTTTAATGGAGCTTTATCTGGAGTCAGTGCTGTTGAGTTAGGTTCTATTGCCATAAAGGAAGCGATAAGGAGAGCGGGTATCACCCCGGATATGGTAGATGAAACTATAATGGGTTGTATACTGCAGTCAGGACAAGGTCAAGGAGTTGCAAGGCAAGCTGCAGTGAAAGCAGGTATACCGATAGAAAAGCCTGCAATGACTATTAACATGATTTGTGGATCTGGTTTAAAGGCAGTACAATTAGCTGCACAAGCAATAATCAGTGGTGATTGTGACGTAGTGGTAGCTGGCGGTACTGAGAATATGAGCCTGGCTCCATATGTATTAAGGAATGCAAGAAATGGATATAAAATGGGTCATGGAGAAATTGTGGATACAATGATTCATGATGCTTTAACAGATGCCTTCAATAATTATCATATGGGCAATACTGCCGAAAATTTGGCAGATAAATATAATATAACAAGAGAAGAACAGGATACATTGGCGGCAAGCAGTCAAAATAAGGCTGAAGCGGCTATAAAGCAAGGAAAGTTTAAGGATGAAATAGTTCCTGTAGTAATATCGTCCAGGAAGGGCGATGTAGTAGTTGATACAGATGAATTCCCAAGAGCAGGTACAACTGTAGAGGGACTTGCAAAGCTTAGACCTGCATTTAAAAAGGATGGTTCTGTTACGGCGGGTAATGCCTCAGGTATCAACGATGGAGCTGCAGCTTTAATTGTTATGTCAGCGGACAAAGCAAAAGAGTTAGGCTTAGAGGTGTTAGGAAAGATAGTGGGCTATGCTTCAGCAGGAGTAGATCCAAGTATAATGGGTATAGGTCCTGTACCAGCAGTTAGAAAGGCTCTTGAAAGAGCAAAGCTAAAGCTGGAAGATATGGATTTGATTGAGGCAAATGAAGCTTTTGCGGCACAAGCAATTGCAGTTTCTAAGGAGTTAGGATTTGACATGAGCAAGGTGAATGTTAACGGTGGAGCTATTGCACTTGGCCATCCTGTAGGAGCGAGCGGTGCAAGAATATTAACAACACTTCTCTATGAAATGAAGAAACAAAACTCGAAGCATGGACTAGCGACTCTTTGCATAGGTGGAGGCATGGGTACAGCAGTAGTCATTGAGCGATAGATTGCTTACATAAATAAAAAAATAGGCGGTACACAAAATGACTTTTTAAGCTATTTTGTGTATCACCTTTTTTATTGTTCATTTAGCTTTTATAGTGAAGTCTCACATTTTAGGTAGTTTACTAT
>JBAVGO010000109.1:0-26011 GCA_049684915.1 Lutisporaceae bacterium
GTACAAAATACATCCTGCATTATTGGATTGTGCAGTTATTTTAACAAAAGAATTTCTTGAAGGGGAGTTTTATCTACCACTATCATATGAAAACTTAAGGGTATATGGAAATATGCCAGATAGATTTTATAGTCATATGAGTATAAAAAGAAGAGAAGGGGACAGCCGAGAAACTATAAGCTTTAGCCTATCTCTTGCAGATGAAAGCGGTAATGTATTCATGGAGATAGAGGATTATACGGTTAAAAAGGTAAATGCAACAGAATACAATGCCATGAAAAGTAATATAGATGATGCTGATTATTTTGAAATAGGGTGGATAAGGAAGCCAATTGTAAAAGCTAATAGGGAGATTAAAGGTAAAACTGCTCTTGTGATTGGAAATGGAAAAGGGATTAGTTCAGAAATAGTTAAGAGTTTAGAGGAAAATAACTTGAAGGTTTATTTGGCAGAAGAAGGGTATATAGAATTGCTTTCTAAATTGGATACTGAACCATCCTATATCATTCATCTTCTTACAGCAGATGATACTGAAAACCCTGCTAGCACACAAGAGCTAAATGATGCTATGCAATTGGGCGTTTACAGTTTATATAATCTGGTAAGGGCATTGGTAAGCCAAAAGCTTGTAAATACTAAATTAATTCTCATTTCAAAATTTGCAAATAATGTAACTGGAGATGAAGAGAAAATCCAGCCACATAATGCAGCTTTTTTAGGACTGGGGAAAGTAATAGAAAAAGAATATCCAGGAATTATGTGTAAGTGCATTGATATAGACAATGAAATGACTACAGAGGATATAGTAACAGAAATTGAATCTGATGATGCTTCACAATATGTTTCATATAGAAAGAGCACAAGATATATTGAAGAATTTAGGAAAATGGATTTACAAAAACAAGCTGTAGCAAATACTGAAATACATAGTGAGGGTGTGTATGTTATAACAGGTGGGACTGGAGGAATTGGTCTCGAATTTGCACAATATCTTGCCACAAGAAACAAAACAAACATTTGCTTAATAAGCCGTAGTGGATTTCCAAAACGTGACGAATGGAATAGCATATTGAACAAAAACGAAGATTATAAGCTTTGTAAAAAAATTAATAAAATGAAGGAAATTGAGGAGCAGGGCTCTGTAGTTTTATGTTACAGCGGTGATATTGTAGACATGACTTCTATGCAGTTGATTTTTTCTGAGTTAAGAGAAAGGTTTGGAAATATTAACGGGGTTATACATGGTGCAGGTGTAGCAGGAGACGGTTTCATAATAAGAAGAGACAAAGCTTTGTTCAAACAGGTTATTGCACCTAAGACGTTAGGTACATGGATTTTGGACAAGCTCACCGAAAATGACAAGCTGGATTTCTTTGTAATGCATTCATCTATTGCGAGCATCCTTGGACCTCCTGGGCAGGGAGACTACACAGCAGCAAATTCATACCTAGATGCATTTGCATATTATATGATGAAAAAAGGAAAAAGAGCGTTGACAATTAATTGGCCTTCATGGAGGGATACAGGGATGGCAGTGGATTATGGTGCAATTAATGAACAATCATTATTTATGCCGATTTCTACGGATTTAGCCCTGATAAAATTTGAGAAGCTTTTAGGTACTCAAGCGCTAAGGAGCATACCAGCTAAGCTTAACTATGTAGCCTTAAATTCTCTAAAAAATGAATTGTTAATTGCGTTATCAGATGAAGTAAGACATAAGCTTGGGCAGGTTTACAGTGTTAATGAAAGACAAAATCGGGTAGAAGACAATGAATTAAGTAACGTTAAGATTATTCTTAAGGGTAAGGTTGAACAAGAATATACTGAGACTGAAAGTGAACTTGCAAAAATATGGTTTAATGTTTTAGGAATTACTGAGGTGGACATATTTGATAATTTCAATGATCTTGGTGGAGACTCCATATTAGCTACACGACTGCTTAAGGAAATGCAAAAAAAATATGATGACAAAGTAAATATATCTGATGTATTTACCTATTCTACAATTAACAAAATGGCAGATTATATTGACAAGAAGGCAAACAAGAAGAAAATTATTGAAAAGATTGATGAAAGAAAAATTGAAGAGGATCTTGATTTAGATGAATTAATAAATCAAATTGCTAACGGGAATATATCGGCTGAAGAAGCAGAAAAATTAATAAGTCTGGAGTAAAAATATGGAAAATATAAAGAACTATATTATAAAACAATTAGCCTCTAATAAACTCAGTCAGGATGAAGCAAAAAAGATGCTTTTGGAGCTTAAGGCAAAACCAGTTAAGACTGAGGAAGGTATAGCAATCATAGGAATGGCATGTAAATTTCCAGGAGCAAAAAATCTTGAAGAATACTGGAATAACATGATAGATGAAGTGAATTGCATTAAAGATTATCCCGAATCAAGAAAAAAAGACTTATATGAAGTACTGTCCAATCCAATATTTAGAAATATGATGTATGATTTGGAAATTGATGATGAAAAGAACTGGACTGAGAAGCTTGAATTTGCAAAGAATGGATATTTGGAGGATGTGGATAAATTTGATGCAGGCTATTTTAATATACCGCCAAGAGAAGCTAAGTTCATAGATCCTTTGCATAGGCTTCTACTAGAAACCGCAATGGAAGCCATAGAAGACGGAGGCTATGGAGGCAGAAAAATTTATGGAACCAAAACAGGGGTATATATTGGAAGAGATAATGCAGCGTATTCTAATTATAGTATGATTACAGAAAATGATCCGATGCAACTGACAGGCTCATATGCTAGTATGCTTGCAACAAGACTGTCATATATTTATGATTTTAAAGGACCTGGTATGGTAATTGATACAGCTTGTTCTTCTGGTGCCGTTGCAATACATCAAGCCTGCAAAGCATTAAAAAGTAGTGAGTGTGATTATGCTTTGGCTGGTGGTGTTAATTTTATTTCATTACCCAAAGTAAAAGGTCATAGTAATATGGAGTTGATAGAGTCAAGTGATTCAAAGGTGAGGACGTTTGATCGGAATGCAAATGGAACTGTCTGGGGTGAAGGAATAGGGGTTCTATTGCTAAAAAAAATGTCAAAGGCAATTGAAGACAATGATAACATTTATGCGGTTATCAAAGGTAGTGCTATAAATAATGACGGTGCCTCAAATGGAATTACTGCACCAAATGCTGAAGCACAAGAGGATGTAATCGTGCAAGCATGGAAAGCTGCTGGTATAAATCCAGAAACAGTTTACTATATTGAATCACATGGGACTGGTACGGTGCTGGGGGATCCAATAGAAATAAAAGGACTTGAAAATGCTTTCCGTCGGTTTACTGACAGGAAACAATTCTGCGGAATAGGTTCAGTAAAACCAAGTGTAGGTCATCTTGTAAGTGCATCTGGATTGGCAAGTGTTATTAAAGTAGTGTTATCCTTAAAAAATGGTATGATTCCAGCATCCATGAATTTTGAGGAACCAAATCCTTTTATAAATTTTTGTGACTCTCCAGTGTATGTAAATGACAAGCTGAGAGTTTGGAATAAAAGTGAAACACCAAGAAGAGCAGGGGTAAGCTCTTTTGGGTTTAGCGGTACGAATTGTCACATAGTAATAGAGGAAGTGCCTGAGCTTGAAAGAACAGAAGTCGTTAAAGCTCTCCAAGTTCTGACTATATCAGCAAGAAAAGAAAGTAACTTATTTGAATATGCGAATAGAATTTATAGCTATTTGTGTAAAGAAACAGAATATGATTTATGTGATTTATGCTGTACTGCAAATACAGGCAGGAACCACTTTGAGTATAGAATAGCAATTATAGCTGACAGTATAGATGAATTGAAAAGAAAACTAATGCTGGTTAAAGGAAGTAATACCTTTGAAAATCCAATGGAATCGGGTATTTTTTATGGAAGTCACTATATTGTTTCAAATAACAAAAAAATACTTAGCCTAGGTGATATTACAGAGGAACAAAAAAACAAATTAAGCATAAAAGCATCCGAATTGGTTCATACAATTCATAATAGTTCAATTCAGGATAATAATAGTTTGGAGGAGCTGTGCAAGCTCTACGCAGAAGGTGCGGAAGTTGAATGGGACAATTTTTACTCGGGAAAATCCTATAAACGTGTATCACTTCCTACATATCCTTTTGAACGAACCAGATTCTGGGCAGCTACAAAACAGATTAAGCTGGAATATGGTAAAAAGGCAGAGGGATTATTAACGAAGCTACATCCTTTGTTTGACAATCAAGGAATAGCCTCAATGGATAGATATACTTTTACAACTAGCTTTAGTGCAAACAAACATTGGATTCTAAACGAGCATAAGTTGAAGGGAAACTATGTGGTTCCAGGAACAACATATCTAGAAATGGCTATAGAAGCAAGTAAGTCTTATTATAAAGGTCAGAATACTGAGCTTAGGGATGTTCTTTTCCTTACCCCACTAGTTGTAGGGGATGAAGGTAAAGAGGTACAAACTATTATTAAAAAAGAAGAAGATCATCTTGAATTTATTATTGCAAGCAGCACAGTAGGAGCGGATAATTCAGACACCCTGCAATGGACTGTGTATGCAGAAGGCAAAGTATACATAATAGCGGACAAAGCTAATGAACAGTATAGCATTGATACACTTAAAAATACATGCAGCAAATATCAAGTCGAATATGATGTGAATGGGAAGAATGAAAGAGGACTAAATGGTCCATTTGAGTTTGGAGACAGATGGAACAACATAAGTAGAATTTTTACAGGAGCAGATGAAGCGGTAATTTTTCTAAGCTTACCAGATAAGTTAAGTAATGACGTAGAAAACTATTACATGCATCCTGCTCTTATGGATAATGCTGTTAACTCACTTAGCCAGAGTATTGCTGAGGGTATTTATTTACCCTTGTCATATAAGAGCATCAAGATTTATGATAGACTGCCAAATCGATTCTATAGCTACCTTAAACGTAAGGAATTAAAAAACGACAATCTAGAAACAATTGTATTTGATATAAAACTTTTGACAGAAGACGGAGACCTGATTGCGGATATTAGTGAATATGTAATTAAGAAAATGCATAGGGAAGAGCTTTACTATGATGTTGTATGGAATGAAATAAAAATGAAAGAACAACCTGTAGAAGCTGAAAGCGGCAGTGTGTTGATATTTAAGGATGAAAAAGGTGTTTCTGATTTTATATTGGACAAGTTAAGAAGAACAGGAAGAAATATATTAGAGGTTGAACAGGGAGAAAAATACGAAGAATTAGGAAGCGGTAAGTATACGATAAATGGAACAGAAGAGGATTACCAAAAACTACTAGTAGATATAAAAAAACAAGTGAAAATCACAAATATAATTCATTTGATGACAATAGTACAAGATAATGTGATTAAAAGCATAGATGAACTAGAACAAGCGAAGTCAAAAGGGTTATATAGTTTGTTCAGGTTGATAAAGGCACTTATGCTAAATGGTTATACACATGAAATCAAGCTGGTGTTGGTTACAGAATATGCTAATAGGGTTACACCAGAGGACAAAATGGTTTATCCACATAGTGCAGCAGCATGGGGGCTAGGTAGGGTGATAAGCCAAGAATACCCTAATATAAAGCTTGCATGTATTGATATTGATGAAGTGACTGATTTGAAAAGTATATTTCCAGAGTTTTTGTCAAACAGACCAAGCTATGGCATCGCATATAGGAATGGAAAAAGATATGAACCATGCTTAATAACTCGTAATATCAGTGAAGGTAAAGATAAAGAGATGAAATTGCGAGAAGAAGGTGTGTATATTATTACCGGTGGCATGGGCGGAATCGGTATAGAAATAGCAAAGCATTTATCTTCAAAGTCAAAGATAAACCTTGCCCTTGTAAACAGATCGAAAATGCCAGATGCAGTGGAATGGGAAGATATATTAAGGAATTCAAAGGACAAAAAACTCTGCAACAGGATTAAAGCTGTAAAAGAAGTGCAGAACAACGGTTCCAATGTTAACTGTTACAGTCTAGATATTTCAAATGAAAAAGAGGTACAACAATTAATAGCACGTTTAAAGGCTGACTTTGGAAAAATAAATGGGGTTATTCATGGAGCAGGCATTGCAGGTGATGGCTTTTTAATTCAAAAGGATGAAAGTATCTTTAAGCAAGTTATTGCTCCGAAGATAAATGGCACATGGTTATTAAATGAAGCTACTAGAGAAGAGGAGTTGGAATTTTTCATAGTATTCTCTTCTACTGCAACGCTTGTACCAAGTGCAGGACAAGGAGACTATACAGCAGCTAACTCATATCTTGATGCTTTTGCTGAATATAGAAATATTGAAGGGAAGAAAACATTATCCATTAATTGGCCTGCATGGAATGAAACAGGTATGGCGTTTGAGCATGGCAAGGTTGATACTAACATGCTTTTTAAAGCTATATCAACTAAGGATGCACTAGATATTTTTGATTCGCTTATATGCTCTAAGGCAACGAGAGCATATGTTGGGGAGTTAAATTACAAAGCTGTTTCTTCTCTAAAAGGTGAAATACCCATATTAATATCTGAGAGCATAAAAAAGGAAATAGAAAAATATGCTTCATTCAACCTCCAAGAGAAAACAAATACAGATAAATATAATAAGGATATTATAATAAAAGGAATCGAAAAAGATAAGCTTAGTGTTACTCAAGATAAGATCGCACGTATATGGGCGCAGGTTTTTGATGTTAATGAAATAGACATATATAATGATTTCTTTGATATGGGTGGAGACTCAATTTTAGCTGCTCAATTAATAAAAGACATAGATAAAAGCTATCCGGATACAATAGGTATTTCTGATATTTTCTCATCTCCTAGTGTTATAGAAATCTCATACTTGATAGATGAGAGAACAGTTCAAACAACTATCAAGGAAAATGAAGAAGACGATGCATTGAGCATGTTCGATAATCTTCTTGATAGTATAGAAACAGGTGAGTTGTCTATAGCAGAAGGCATAAGTCTGATAAAAGACAAGAGGAGCGGTGAGGATGAATAATCTGGATGATATAAACAAATGCATTTTAGAAAATGTAAAATCCGGAGAAATAAACAAACAACAAGCCATTGAGGTTCTAAGTTTAATTAATAGCAATAAGCTTTCTGATAGTATAAGGTGGATAGTCAATGAAATCGAATATGATGTTTTTGGATCTAGAAATAGTTATACGATTGATGAGATTCAAAACAAGATTGGCTTCAAGGTTTTTTTGGATAAGCTTATTACGTTATCTAAGTCGGTAAGAATTGGCGAAGAGTACAATGAAATAAAAAGGGTGGGGGAACAGGAATACTACCCTTTATCTTCTCACCAGAGCCGTGTTTTTGTAGCTAGTATAATTGATAAAACAGGTATAACTTACAATATACCACAAATAATTAACTTAGAAGCGGATTTGGATAAACAGCATATTGAAAGTATGATCCATATGCTTATTAAAAGGCATGAGGTACTAAGAACCTCATTCAAGTATATAGATGGGGTGCCTGTACAAATAGTTCATGACGATATTGACTTTAAATTGGAGCAGATTCATAGGGATAATAATAACTTAAACGAAATTGTTAAAGCTTTCGTCAGGCCTTTTGATTTAAATTCTGTGCCGTTATTTAGGGCTGCGATTGTATTCATGCCAGAAAATAAAACAGTGTTAGTTGTGGATATTCACCATATCATATCGGATGGGTATTCCTTATCAAACGTTTTAGCAAAAGATCTTTTAAGTTTATCTCATGGGAAAATTTTACCTGAGCCGAAGCTCCAGTATAAGGATTTTGCAGTTTGGCAGCAGAAGATGCTGGAAAAAGGTGCATTTCAAAAGATGAAAAAATACTGGTTGGAAGTGTTTTCTGGGGAGCTGCCTGTCTCCAATATGCCTCTCGACTACGCGAGACCTCCTATAGCGAACCTTGATGGAGATTATATAATATTTAGTGTGGAGAAGGAAATAAAAGAAAAGCTGAAAAAGCTGTCTGCTAAAAACCAGACTACCTTGTATATGACACTGCTATCGGCTTATTATGTCCTTTTATCAAAATATACTGGGCAGGAGGATATCGTTGTAGGCTCCATATCAATGGGAAGGCATCATAAAGGTACCGAAAACATCATGGGGATGTTTGTAAATACATTGGCTTTGAGGAATTATCCCAAAGAGAATAAAACTTTTAGGGAACTGCTTATGGAAGTAAAAGTTAATACATTAAATGCATTCGAGAACGAGGATTTTCAATATGATGAACTGATAAAAACACTTAATATAAAGAGGGATATGAGTAGAAACCCATTGTTTGATACAGTTTTCTTTATGCAAAGCCATATCATATCTGAGAGTAATCTTATCACAAGAAATGAGAAGAAAACATCTCAATTTGATATAACAATAGAAGGCTTGGAGCTTGATGAAGAAATAAGATTTTCACTTGAATATAATATAGGTATTTATAAAAAGTTAACAATGGAAAGGTTTTCAAAGCATTTTATCAATGTACTGAAACAAGTAGTAGAACAAGATGACATTAAGCTTTGCGATATCAATATCTTATCAGAAGCTGAAAGAAACCAGATATTATTTGAGTTTAATAATACCTATGCAGAATACCCGAGTGAAAAGACAATACACCAGCTGTTTGAGGAACAGGTAGAGAGGACTCCTGACAATATAGCTGCAATATACGAAGACAAGCAGCTAACATATAGAGAATTAAATGAAAAATCAAACCAACTAGCAAGGGTATTAAGAGATAAGGGTGTAAACCGCAATAGCATAGCTGGCTTGATGGTAGAACGCTCTCTGGAAATGGAAATAGGCATTTTAGCAATTCTCAAAGCAGGAGGTGCGTATCTCCCAATAAGTCCTGATTATCCAAAAGATAGAATAACCTATATGCTAGAGGACAGCGAAGCTGTTGTGTTGCTTACACAGGGTCAATTTATGGACAAGGTTGATTTTAAGGATACAATTAATCTGGAGGATGAAAGAATATATCAAGGAGTAGATACAAATCCAGAATGTATCAACAATCCAAAAGACCTTGCATATATAATTTACACCTCAGGCTCAACAGGAAAGCCAAAGGGTGTAATGATAGAGCATAACTCAGCAATAAATAGAATAAACTGGATGCAGAAAAAATATCCCCTAAATTCTACAGATATAATACTACAAAAAACTACCTTTACATTTGATGTATCTGTTTGGGAGCTTTTCTGGTGGTTCTTTGCAGGTGCAAGGGTATGCTTCCTCATAAATGGAGGCGAGAAGGATCCAGCTGCGATAATTAACGCGATAGAGAGAAATAAAGCTACGACTATGCACTTTGTACCATCAATGCTCAATGTCTTTCTTGACCATATCGATGGAAATATTGAGACAGAAAGATTATTCAGCCTAAAGCAAGTATTTGTCAGCGGTGAGGCACTTAATCTACATCAAGTGGAAGACTTCAACCGTATACTTTGTAGTACAAATGAAACGAAGCTTATTAATCTATATGGTCCTACAGAGGCAAGCGTTGACGTGTCCTACTTTGATTGCTCCACAGGACGAAGCCTTGAAGTAGTACCTATAGGAAAACCTATAGACAATATAAAGCTTTATGTGATGGACAAATACAGTAACCTTATGCCAGTTGGAGTACCAGGAGAACTCTGTATAGCTGGAGTAGGCTTGGCAAGAGGGTACATAAACAGACAGGAATTAACAGCAGAGAAGTTTGTAGACAACCCATTTTGTCCGGGAGCTAGAATATATAAAACAGGAGATTTGGTAAGATGGTTACCTGATGGGAATATTGAATTCTTAGGAAGGATAGATAATCAAGTAAAGATAAGGGGATATAGAATAGAGCTTGGAGAAATAGAAAACAAGCTTCTAGGCTATGAAGCAGTAAAAGAAGTAGTAGTAATAGCAAAAGCTGATAATAGTGGAAGCAAGCTTCTATGTGCGTATATAGTAGGAGAAAGAGAACTGTCAATATCGGAGCTAAGAGAGCATCTATCAAAGGATTTGCCTGACTACATGCTACCATCCTACTACATACAGCTAGAGAAGCTGCCAATGACACACAACGGAAAAGTGGACAGAAAGGCACTGTCTGAACTTGATACAGATGGAGGTATATCTACAGGAACAGAATATGAAGCACCAAGAGATAATACAGAAGAGATACTTGTAGATATATGGAGAGATGTACTTGAAGTAGAAAAAATAGGTATCAATGATAATTTCTTTGAGCTTGGTGGCCATTCATTAAAAGCGACAAGTTTAATAGCAAAGATACATAAGATATTGAACGTAGAAGTACCACTTAAGGAGATATTTACTAATCTTACAATAAAGAGAATATCGGAATATATCAAAAATAGTGAAGAAAGTATATACTCATCAATAGAGTCTGTAGAAGAAAAAGACTATTATGAGATGTCATCAGCACAAAAGAGAATGTATATAATAAATCAGATGAATAAAGAAAGCATCAGCTATAATATAACAAAAGCATTAATAATAGAAGATGAACTGAACATACAGAAGCTTTCGGAAGTGCTTGAAAGACTTATAGACAGGCATGAAGCTCTAAGGACAAGCTTTGAGTTAACAGAAGAAGGCTATGTGCAAAAAGTACATAAAAAAGTAAGCTTTTCAGTAGAGTACATTGAAGTAGAAAGAGAAGAACAAGCAGATGAAAAGGTGCAGAACTTTATAAAAGCCTTTGACCTATCTAAAGCACCACTATTAAGAGTAGGACTTATTAAAGTGAGTCCTAATAAAAATATAATGGTTTATGATATGCACCATATAATATCTGACGGTGTATCAATGGAAATATTAATAAAAGAGTTTTGCATGTTATATCAAGGCATAGAGTTACCAAAGCTAAGAATTCAGTATAAGGACTACACAGAGTGGCTGAAAAAGCCATACTTTACAAAAAGGTTAGAGAAACAAGAAAAGTATTGGATGGAGACCTTTAAAAATGAAATAACCCCTTTAAGTATGCCTTTAGATTATGATAAAGAGAACTGGAAAGCTTTTGCAGGAGATACTATCCATTTTAAAATAAAAGAGGATATCGTGAAGCAGCTACAGGGGTTAGCTATAAAAGAGAATACTACGCTTAATACCTTACTGTTATCTCTATATAATATTCTGCTTTCAAAGTATTGCAAACAACAGGATATAATAGTAGGCTCGACTGTTGCCAATAGAAATTACACAGATTTAGAAAACATGGTAGGTATTTTTATTAATTTCTTGCCAATAAGAAGTAATATAAATCCAAATATAAGTATGCTTGAATACATACAAGTATATAAAACGCTTTTGCAGGAAGTATATGATAATCAAGATTATCCTTTTGATGAAATAGTTGAGAATTGCTTAAATTCTATAAACAATAATAGAAATCCTATATTTGATACAATGTTGATATTCCATAATGAAGTAGATTTAAATAAGGATATAAAAATTGATAATCTAAATATATCACCATATAAACTAGATAGGAAAAGTGCTACTTTAGATTTTAAGCTTGATATAATATTAAATAACAAGAATGAATTTGAATGTTATATAGAATATAATAGCAGCCTTTATAAAGCTTCAAGCATGTTAGCTTTAGCAAAGCACTATGAGCTATTAATAGTAAAAACACTTGCAAATTTAGAGTCTAATATAATAGATATTGAGATTTTTAGTGAAGAAGAAAAGCACAATATAGAGGGAAAACGAAAATCTAATAATATAAATAACACAACTACTAATGTAGTAATATCCTCAACCTTTACCGCTGACCCATTAGAAGAGCATTTAAGGTGGTGGTGTGCCAAGTTTCGTGAGACTATAAAGGTTAACTTTGCATCATATAATCAGGTATTCCAAGAACTAATAAATACGGAAAGCATAACCTCTAAGAATAATGGAATAAACCTGATAATGGTTCGCTTTGAAGATTGGCTCAGAGATATTAAATATAATAATATAGAAGATTGCGACTTAATTAGAAGTAATTATGAAAAGCTAATAGACATACTAAAGAATAAAGAAAAAAATTCGCAATATATAATTGGAATATTCCCAATAGCTGCTCATCTGGGATTAAATGTTGAAGTTACAGACTATATTAAAGAACTCAATAATGAATATAAAGATGCAGTTAAAAATATGAATGATGTAAGCTTACTTGACTTTACTGATATAGCAGAGCTATACAATATAGGAGAGGTTTTCAGTCCTATATCAGATAAAGCTGGACATATGCCTTTTAGTGATGAATACTATGCAGCTATTGGTACTGCGATAGCAAGAAAAATACATGCGATAAAGCACAACCCATTTAAAGTAATAGCAGTAGATTGTGATAATACCTTGTGGAAGGGTGTTGTTGGAGAAGACGGTGCGTTGGGAGTATCAATAGATGAGCCATACTTGGAAATGCAAAAGCTTCTTATACAAAAGTATAATGAAGGAATGCTAATAGTTCTCAGCAGTAAAAATAATGAGGTAGATGTTTGGGAGGTCTTTGACAAAAATCCTCAGATGCTTCTAAAAAGAGAACATCTAACAAGCTGGAAAATAAGCTGGGAACCAAAATATATAGGAATACGGGTACTAGCACAAGAACTAAATCTTGGAATAGATAGCTTCATTTTTATTGATGATAATGCAAAGGAATGCTATGAAATGATGGCAAACAATCCACAGGTTCTAACCTTACAGCTGCCAGAAGATACAAGGCAAATACCAATGTTCTTAAAGCATGTATGGGCATTTGACAAGGAGAAGGTTACGAAAGAAGATAAGAGTCGAACCAAGCTTTATCAAGTAGAAAGACAAAGACAGGAGATACAAAAGGAAAGCACTACACTGGAAGACTTCTTAAAGGAACTGAAGCTAAAAGTATATATAAATGAAATAGAAGAAGAGGAAATACCTAGAGTTGCACAATTAACACAGAGGACAAATCAGTTTAATCTAAGCACTATAAGAAGAACAGAAAATGATATAGAAAGTATTATGAAAGATCCCCAGATGAAATACTGGACTATACAAGTAGAGGATCGCTTTGGAGAGTATGGATTAACTGGTGTTGTAATAATGGAAGTAAAAAAAGATACTGCATTTTTAGATACATTCCTCTTAAGTTGCAGGGTATTAGGAAGAAAAGTAGAGGCTGCGATACTAGCAGAGATAGGTAAATACTGCATAGAAAAAGGTATTTGTATGATTGAAGCTGATTTCTATCCTACTAAGAAGAATAAACCATTTGAAGAATTCTTGGAATTGAATAAATGGCAGTTGGTATGTGAATCAGAAAAGTGTAAGAGCTACGAAATACAAGCTTCGGATATAGACTATGCAATAGACTATATCGAATGTTATTTCTGCGAAGAGAAGCCGAGAAAGCAGGACAATGTTATAAGTGAAGCAGCTACTACAGTTGAAATTCAAGCTGTTGAAAAGAAATATATTTCAGTTGAGCCTAATTGGCAGATAAACGTACATAATGAAGAGGAGTTACTACATAAAAACTACCTGATGCAGCTAAGGTACTATACGGGCAAAAAGCTACTAGAAATTCCAAGAGATCAACAGAAGTATAGAAACAATAACCAAGTTTATGAGGCTCCTAGAAACATTATAGAAGAGAAGCTAGTAGTTATATACAGAGAGGTACTAAGAATAGAGAAGCTAGGTATAAATGATAACTTCTTCGAGCTAGGAGGAAATTCAATTAAGTTAATAAGCTTAATATTAAAGTTAAATAAAGAGTTGAGTATAGACATATATCCCCAAAAGTTAATTGAAATGCCAACAATAAAAGGTATATCCGAGCACATATTGAAAGGTCGCTCTGTAAAACAGTTATATTTGCTGAATGAGGAAAAAGAGAAAAAAATATTTGCGTTTCCTCCCATAGGAGGCTACGGCATATTTTATACAAGTCTGGCAGGGCTAATTGAGACACATTCCTTATATGTTTTTGATTTTATAGATACTGAAGACAGGATAGAACAATATATAAAGCAGATTATAGAGGTACAGAAAGAAGGACCATATGTTTTACTTGGCTATTCCGCTGGTGGCAACCTTACCTATGAAGTTGCTCTTCAAATGACAAAAAGTAGGTATGAGGTTTCGGACATAATAATTATTGACACAGACCTTGAAAACGAAGTATTCAAAAATTTGAAGGAAGAGCAGATAGATGTAATGAAAATAGTTGAACAAAGTATTGAAGACATGACAGCCAGAAAAAAATATGATGAGTTGAATAAAACACTTGATATAGAACACTTCCGAGCGACAGTAGAAAGAAGTATTAATATATTTATAAACTATTTGAGAAATTTCAATATCAAAGAAGATAAGCTTAAATCAAATATTCACTTGTTACTTTCTGAAGCCTTAACCGAAGAAAATCGAGAACATATTGTAGGAACGTGGGAACGTGCTATAGCTGGAAGGTTGATTATATACAATGGTGCAGGAAAGCATGAGAACATGATTGGTGGTAGCGATTTAAAACATAATGCGGATTTGCTGAATGGAATTCTGAGTGCACTTTAAATCTAAAGAAACCAGAACAGTTGGGACGAGGAACCTGTCCCCTTTGTCCCTGTCCCCTTTGTCCCCATTGTCGGGTTACCCCAACTATTGACATAGAGCCAAAATAGACAAGTCTTTATATCAGACTTGTCTATTTTTGAGTTCAAATTACTTATATACCTTTGATTTTTCTATATTCCTTAATACCTGCTGCAAGTATTTCCATTGCTCTTGCAAGATCAGTTTCATTAAGAACATAGGCAATTCTTACTTCTTGTTTTCCTAGTCCTGGAGTAGCGTAGAAGCCTGCACCAGGAGCTACCATAGTTGTTTCATTATTTAGTTTAAAGTCTGTAAGCATCCATTTTGCAAACTCATCGCAATCATCGATTGGAAGCTTTGCCATTACATAGAATGCACCTGCTGGTCTTTCACATACTACATCAGGAATTTCTCTTAATGCGTTAAATACGATGTCTCTTCTTTTTTGATATTCATGGTGTACTTCTTCAAAATATTCTTTAGTAGTATGTACAAGTGCTGAAGCACCTACCATTTCAAGGGTAGGAACGCAAAGTCTAGCTTGAGCCATTTTCATTACTGCACTCATTAGTTCCTTGTTCTTTGAGCATATACAGCCTATTCTAGCACCACAAGCACTGTATCTCTTAGAGATACTATCTATGATTATAACTCTGTCTTCTATTCCTGGGATTTGCATTAAGCTTGTGAATTTAAGGTTATCATATACAAACTCTCTATAAACCTCATCACCTATTAAGAATATGTTGTGTTTTTTTGCAATTTCGCCAAGCATTACAAGCTCTTCTCTAGTGTAGATAGCACCTGTAGGATTACCTGGGTTTGATATTGCTATAGCTCTTGTTTTTGAAGTAATTTGCTTCTCGATTTCTTCCATTGCTGGAAGATGGAAGCCGTTTTCTGCCTTAGTAGTGATAGGCTTAACCTTCATTCCTGCTTGAACAGCAAAACCATTATAGTTTGCATAGAATGGTTCTGGTACAAGAACTTCATCACCAAAATCACCAATAATCGAGTAAGCCATTATTAAAGCTTCGCTTCCACCGTTTGTGATGATTATCTCATCTTCATTGAAATCAATTCCCCATTTTTTGTAATATTCTCTAAAGGAATTGATAAGCTCGATATTACCTTGTGATAAAGCATATTCAAGCACTGGAGCATCAAAGCTCTTAATTTTTTCGAAGAATAACTCTGGAGTCTTAATATCAGGTTGACCTATATTTAAATGATAAACCTTAACTCCACTTTTTTTTGCCGCCTGTGCAAATGGCACCAATTTTCTGATTGGTGATGCAGGCATGTTTGTTGCTCTTTCTGATAAACGAACCAAAAGAATTACCTCCCAATTCTTATATTACTTGTCCATAATTAACAAGCATATTGTATACAATGTTCTAGTAGTATGATAGCATAAAGCAGGAAAAAATACACGTATTTAATAAAAATCATAAAATATTACAATTATATTGATATTGACAATCATTCTCAAGTAAAGTATTATAAAAATGTGAAGAAGAGCGAGTTGGTATACAGTATAGATGAGAATGATTGTCAATATTATTTAGGGGAGGAAACAAAATGACGCTAGACAAAGTAAAAAAGGGCAGTAAGGTAAAAATAATAACTATTAATAATAAAGATATTAAGTCTCAGGCTATAAGAATGGGTCTGTACGAGGGTGCAGTGTTTGTGTGCAGTGAGAAGCTGCTAGGAGGGCCTGTGATACTTCAAAACAAGCTTCAAGAAATAGCGATTGGAAGAGGGCTTGCATTAGACATTGTAATTGAGGGGGTGCAATAATGGGGCAATGCCATGAAAGCAATGTTAATATTAAGGTTAAGGACGGAGAAAAGAAGCTTGTATTGACTGGTAATCCAAATGTAGGTAAATCGGTATTTTTCAATAAGTTAACAGGTCTTTATGTAGATGTTTCTAACTTTCCTGGTACTACAGTAGATATTAATTATGGAAGATATAAAGATTATGTAGTTATAGATACACCTGGTGTATATGGAGTTTCATCCTTTAATGAAGAGGAAACAGTTGCTAGGGATGTTATATTGTTTGGAGACATAATACTTAATGTAGTAGATGCTGTTCACTTAGATAGGGACTTGTTTTTAACAAAGCAGCTTATCGATATGGGAAAGCCTATGATAGTTGCGTTGAACCTAATGGATGATGTAAGAAAAAATGGACTTATAATAAATATTCAAAAGCTTGAGGATATGCTGGGAGTACCTGTTATACCGACCACTGCTATAAATGGTGAGGGCATGGACAATGTGCTAGAGTCAATATATAAAGCTAGAGTAGGTAATAGAAATCCTGAGCTTATAAAAAAGATAAATGAGTATGAAAATAAGGTTGAAATTGAAGCTGAAGCACTTCTAATACTTGAGGATGATGAAAATGTAGCTTCAAGGAATAATTTAAGTATATCGGGTTTAAGAGATGATATATACCAAAATAGAAGAAAAGAAGTTGAAGAAATTGTAGCAGCAGTAGTAGAGGAAACTAAAACAGGTGCAAGCTTTAGGACTAAGCTTGGAAGGTGGATGTTAAATCCACTGACAGGGATACCGTTGTTGGCTTTAACTCTCTATGTTATGTATAAAATACTTGGAGTCGTAGTTGCAGGTGGAGTGGTTGGCTTTACGGAGAAAACAATTATGGAGGGTCTTTATAAACCTTTTATAGAGAGCCTTATAGGAGGCTTTATAACCTCTGAGAGCTTCATAGGAAATATACTTATAGGTGAGTTTGGAGTGCTTACAATGGCACCTATATATATATTAGGTTTACTGCTTCCTCTTATTATTGGTTTTTATCTGATGATGGCTGTACTAGAAGATAGTGGCTATTTACCACGTATAGCTGCTTTAGTTGATAGAATGTTGACTTCTCTTGGATTAAACGGTAAGGCTATTATCCCTATAATTCTTGGTTTTGGATGCGTTACTATGGCTACAGTTACAACTCGAATATTAGGTACTAAGAGAGAAAAGATAATTGCCACTGTACTTTTGGGTGTGGCTATCCCATGCTCTGCACAGTTAGGAGTTATAGTGGGTTTAATAACAAAGCTTGGTGCATTCTATACTATGGTATATGTACTAACTATAGTGGCGGTATTTGTTTTAACTGGTACATTATTAAATAAAGTGATGCCAGGTAAATCATCACATTTGTTAATTGACTTGCCCCCTATTAGATTACCGCAATTTAAAAATGTAATTATAAAAACCCTACAAAAAACATGGATGTTCCTAAAAGAGGCAACACCGTTATTTATACTAGGTGCACTGCTTATAAGTATAATGAAGTATACAAATATTCTTACAGCAATACAAAATATTTTTACTCCAATAACTATTGGCTTACTTGATCTTCCAAAGGAAACTTCAACTGCATTCATTATGGGTATAATAAGAAGAGATTTTGGAGCTGCAGGCTTAACAGCAATTAATATGACACAAGTACAAACCTTAGTTTCACTAATTGTAATGACATTATTTGTACCTTGTATAGCAGCTATTATGGTTATGTTTAAGGAAAGAGGCTATAAGGATGCACTGCTTATTTGGATTGGAAGCTTTGTTGTAGCATTTTTAATTGGTGGTTTTATAGCATTAATATTATAGAAGGTGTTAAATATGAATAAAAAAACAAAATGTACAAAGTGCGGTTATGAATTTAGTAAAGATATAGAAAATAAGTGTCCAAGGTGTGGAGCTATTATAAGTGATTGTCAAGGCTGTAGTGGTAATTGCTTAAAATGTAACGTAATTAAAAATAATGGAAGTAAAAACGCTGTATAATTATTGACAATGATTAACTTTATATATAGTATTTATATTATACGTTATGTTATTACATTATTTGAAGGATGATGAAAAATGGATCTCAAAATAGGAAGTATAAAGGATTACTTGAAGGAAAAGGGCTTGAAGCTTACACCTCAGAGAAGATCAGTACTTAATACAATATTAGAAAATGCAGGAAAGCATTTAAGTGCAGAAGAGATTTACGATTTAGTTAAAATTAGTTATCCTGAAATTGGTCTAGCTACCGTATATAGAACCATGCAGGTGCTTGATGAGTTGGGACTTGTATACAAGCACAATTTTGATGATGGCAGAACAAGATATGAGATAACACATAATGAAGATCACCAGCATCATCATTTAGTATGCAAAAAATGTGGAAAAGTTATTGAGGTTGAAGAAGATTTATTAGAGCAATTAGAGCAGCAGGTGGAAAAGAAATATGATTTTTCTATTACGGATCATAAAGTTAAATTCTTTGGATTTTGTAATGAATGCAAATAATAGATATATTATATTTTAATTTTAAGATACAGCAAAAGGCTGTGTCTTTTTATAATGTATTTAAAATTATAAAAATAGGTATATGTTTTTATATTGATAGCAAAAATAAGAGTAAATCATAGATTCTATAATGTATTTTGTAACCCAAATTCAAAATATAGTTACATAAAGAAAGAAATACTGTATAATATAAATGGCAACTATGAACGGATTGAACGAAAGGATTGATAAAATGGCAAAAAGCAAAGCAAAACTAAAGCTGATTCCTCTAGGAGGACTACAGGAAATTGGCAAAAACATGACAGCAATCGAGTATAAAGATACTATTATAGTAATTGATTGCGGACTGATGTTTCCTGATGAGGAAATGCTGGGTATTGACCTAGTAATTCCGGATATCACTTATCTGATTAAAAATAAGGAAAAGGTACAAGCGATACTTCTGACTCATGGTCACGAGGATCATATAGGAGCACTTCCTTATATATTACGTCAGATAAATGTACCTGTTTATGGTACTAAGTTAACCTTGGGTTTGGTAGAGAATAAGCTTAAGGAGCATGGCCTGCTCGGTTCGGTTGAGCTTAAAGTTATTAAACCAAAAGACAGGATACAGGTTGGGGATTTTGAAGCGGAGTTCATAAAAACCAGCCATAGTATAGCAGATTCTGTAGCAATTGCTGTTCACACACCTGTAGGAATTATTGTTCATACAGGGGATTTTAAAGTTGATTATGCACCAATTGATGGAGAGAGAATTGACCTACATAGATTTGCTGAGCTTGGCAAACAGGGCGTATTAGCGTTGCTGTCTGACAGCACAAATGTAGAGAGACCGGGCTATACCATGTCAGAGAGTACAGTAGGTGGTACTTTTAAAGATATTTTTATGGATGTAAATGGAAGGATAATTATTGCTACCTTTGCATCTAATATCCATAGAGTACAACAGGCTATTGATGCTTCTGTATTATTTGGCAGAAAGGTTGCTGTGGTTGGAAGAAGCATGATAAATGTATTGGGAGTCGCAGCAGAGCTCGGATATATGAACATACCTGAGGGAGTGTTGATTGATATAGATACAATTGACAGATACCCAGCAGACAAAGTAACAATAATAACTACAGGCAGCCAGGGAGAGCCTATGTCGGCACTATCTCGAATGGCAGCTTCAGATCATAGAAAAGTAAATATAGTACCAAGCGATTTGATTATAATCTCAGCAACTCCGATACCGGGTAATGAAAAACTAGTTACAAGAGTAATCAATCAATTATTTAAAAAGGGTGCAGACGTCATATATGAATCACTGGCAGAAATACATGTATCAGGACACGCATGTCAAGAGGAACTAAAGCTTATGCAGGCACTAGTAAAGCCTAAATTCTTCATACCAGTGCATGGTGAATATAGACATTTGAAGCAACATGCTCAGCTTGCAGTAAAAATGGGTGTGGATAAGAACAATGTGTTTATACTAGACAATGGCTCTGTACTTGAGCTTACAAGAGACTCAGCAAGGCTTAATGGTACAGTAACAGCAGGCAAGGTATTGGTAGACGGTTTAGGAGTTGGAGATGTAGGAAACATTGTACTTAGAGACAGAAAACATTTATCGCAAGATGGATTAATAGTAATTGTTGTAACTATAAGCAAAGAAAATGGTCAGGTAGTTGCCGGACCGGATATAATATCTAGAGGCTTCGTATATGTTAGAGAGTCCGAAGATCTTATGGATGATGCAAAAAATATTATTAAAGATGCACTTACTAAATGTGAAGAAAAGCAAATTACAGAATGGGGAACTATCAAATCACAAGTTAAAGACAGTCTTAGAGAATTTATATATTCCAAGACAAAGAGAAACCCAATGATACTTCCAATCATTATGGAAATATAGAAGCTTTTTGACTAATACATATCGCACTAACAATTTGCATTTATAAAATAGTGCGATATGTTTTCCGCTGTTTATAGAATGCATAATTTTCATGTATTTACGTAAAATACATGAAAATAGGTCATATATTTTGTTGCTAATTATTTGTGCATTCTATATAGCTATGAAATTTTGTCGAATTGTGATATAATATAATTTGTGAGCCTTGATTCATTCAAGGCTTTTTCTAAGCCTATGGGGGGAGTAAAATGGATGCTAAAGTATTCTTTGTAGTAAATCCTGTTTCTGCAGGTAAAAAAACTGTTAAAGAATGGCCGAGCTTTGAAAAACAATTCAAAGAAAAAGGTCTAAAATTTGATTGGGCATTTACAGATTATCCTGAACATGCCACCAGCATAACACGAGAAGTCTTAAAAAGTGGGTATGACCTAGTTGTAAGTGTAGGTGGAGATGGAACATTGAACGAAGTGTTAAACGGTTTCTTTGAAATGAACAACCCCATAAATCCAAAAGCTAGGCTTGCTGTATTTTCCAGAGGTACTGGCAGTGATTTTATTAAATCTTTAGGCATCAAAAAAGGTTTTGGAGATTTTTATAGTGTTCTTCAAAGAAATAACGTTCAAAAATTTGATGTTGGCAGGGCTACATTTTGTAAAGAATCTGGTGAAGAGGTCAACAAGCTCTTTTTAAATATTGCAGATGTAGGTCTTGGAGCAGAAACTACTAGACTTGTGAACAAAACAAAGAAGCATCTAAAAGGTTTTTTTGCATTTTTAGTTGGAGCAATGTTAACAATATTTAAATATCAGAATAAGTCAATAACTATAGAGATTGACGGACAGCAAGTAAAGTCTGGAACGATGAACAGTGTAATAATTGCAAATGCAAAATATTTTGGCGGAGGTATGTATATATCGCCAAAATCTAAGGCAGATGATGGAATTTTGGACATAATAGTAATTGGAGATTTAAGTAAGCTTGAGCTTATTAGAAATTTTCATTTAATATATAAAGGCAAGCATTTGACACATCCTAAGATAACTACTTATCAGGGGAAGCAAATTAAAGTTATTAGCGAACCCGTTGGATTGTTAGAGCTTGATGGAGAACAGCTGGGAACGGCTCCCGCTTATTTCGAAATTATACCACAAGCCATAAATTTATTGGTATAAAATAAATAATTTTATTTTAGAAAGGTTGCAGTAAATATAATGCAAAGAAGAGAAGATATTAGAAACATAGCAATAATTGCACACGTAGACCATGGTAAAACTACATTGGTAGACGGATTACTTAGACAAAGCGGTACTTTTAGAGCAAATGAAACTCTAACTGAAAGAGTAATGGATTCAAATGACCTTGAGAGAGAAAGAGGCATTACAATTTTAGCAAAAAACACATCAGTATTTTATAAGGGTGTAAAAATAAACATAGTTGATACACCTGGACACGCAGATTTTGGGGGCGAGGTAGAGAGAGTTCTTAAAATGGTAGACAGTGTACTACTTATAGTAGATGCTGCTGAGGGTCCAATGCCTCAGACAAGATTTGTGCTTAAGAAGGCACTAGAACTTAATTTGAAGCCTATTGTAGTAATCAATAAAATAGACAGACCAGACTCAAGAATTGATGAAGTTAATGACGAAATAATTGATTTGTTTATTGAGCTTGGAGCTAGTGATGAACAATTGGAGTTTCCTACTGTTTATACTTCAGCAAAAACAGGGGTGGCTAAAAACAATTTAGATGAAGAAGCTTCTGACTTCACATCATTGTTTGAAATTATAATTAACAGAGTAGATCCTCCAAAAGGGTATGTAGATGCACCTTTACAGTTACTTATTACTACTATTGAGTATGATGATTATGTAGGTAGAATTGCTGTAGGTAAAATTGTAAGAGGTCAAATAAAATACAATCAAAATGCAGTATTATGCAAAAGAGAAAATGTAAATCAGAATATTAAGATAGGAAGAATATACGGTTTTACAGGCTTAAGCAGAACTGAGGTACAAGAAGCATCAATGGGTGATATTGTTGCTGTAGCGGGAATTGATGATATAAATATAGGTGAAACTATTGCTGATGCACAAAACCCGGAGGCGCTACCTTTTGTAGAGATAGAAGAACCTACAATATCTATGAACTTTATAGTTAACAACAGCCCTTTTGCAGGTAAAGAGGGAGAATTTGTTACTTCAAGACATTTAAGAGCCAGACTGTTTAAGGAGCTTGAGACTAATGTAGCTTTAAGAGTTACTGAGACTGATTCTCCTGACAGCTTTGAGGTTGCAGGCAGAGGGGAGCTTCATCTTTCAATACTGATTGAAACTATGAGAAGACAAGGCTTCGAATTTCAAGTATCCAAGCCTTCCGTAATTTACAAGGAAGTAAATGGAGTAAAGATGGAGCCAATGGAGCATTTGACTATTGATATTCCTGAGGAATTCGTGGGTGCCGTAATGGATAAGTTAGGCACTAGAAAAGCTGAAATGATAAACATGACTACAAACAGTGACGGATATTTGCGTTTAGAATTTAAGATACCGTCAAGAGGTTTAATAGGCTATAGGTCACAATTTATGACAGATACTAAGGGAAATGGTGTTATACATCATTTAATCCTTGGTTATGAAGCTTTTAAGGGTGATATTCCTGAAAGACAAAGAGGCTCTCTTGTTGCCTTTGAATCAGGCGAAACAAGCACATACGGGCTTTTCAATGCTGAAGGAAGAGGAGAACTTTTCTTAGGACCAGGAGAGATAATATATGAAGGTATGATAGTTGGAGAAAACTCAAAAACTGGAGATTTGGAAGTAAATGTTTGCAGGAAGAAGCATGTTACTAATATGAGATCTTCAGGAACAGATGAAGCCATGAGACTAACAACTCCTATAGATATGAGTCTAGAAAACTGTCTTGAATTTATAGCAGCTGATGAACTGGTTGAAGTAACACCAAAATCAATCAGATTGCGTAAAAGAATATTAGATAATAACCTAAGAGCAAAATCAATTAATAAATCAAGAAAGAATAATTAGACATACTTGAAAAAGAGTAACTCAAGGTATATAATTAAGTCAGCAATTTTGGAGTGTGATGATAATTATGAGTAAGCGCAAGGTTGTAAAGAATGCAACACGTTTCACATTTACTATTATATTACTGATTGCAATTGCTGTTTTTGGAGTGCTCTTATACTATAATTCTAATCTTGAAGCAGCTTCAAGAGATGGAAAAGAGCAAGAGGTAGTTATCCCTAAGGGTATAAGTGTCAAGGGAATATCTACTATCCTTGAAAAGCAAGGAATTATAAAAAATGCAGATGTATTTTATTTTTACAGCAAGCTTACAAACAAAGCTCCAAAGATACAGGCAGGTAATTATATACTAAGCAGCTCTATGACTGTACCTGAAATATTGGATAAGCTTTCAGCAGGCAAGGCTAAGATAGATACTGTAAGATTTACAATACCTGAAGGTTTTGAGCTAAGACAAATAGCAGATAGACTGGCAGCAGATGGATTGATTGATAAGGACAAGTTTTATGCTGCTATAGAAAAAGCAGAGTTTGACTATCAATTTGTGAAAGCTATACCTGATAGAGAGAATAAGCTTGAAGGATATTTGTTTCCTGATACCTATGAGGTTTTTAAGAATTCCTCAGAACAGGTTATTTTAGATAGAATGCTGAAGCAATTTAATCAAGTTTTTACGGAAGAGTATAGAAAAAGAGCTGATGAATTAAATATGACAGTAGATGAAGTAATTATACTTGCTTCCATAATTGAGAGAGAAGCTAAGCTGGATAATGAAAGAAAGATTATATCTGCAGTATTTCACAACAGGTTGGAGAAGAATATTAAGCTTCAATCCTGTGCTACTGTACAATATCTTCTTAAGGAGCAGAAGGCAGTCCTTACCTATAAGGATTTAGAGATAAAATCTCCATACAACACATATATGTATGAAGGTTTACCAGAGGGACCTATTGCTTCTCCGGGAGCAAAGTCTATTGAAGCCGCCCTATATCCTGAAGATGTTGATTATTTATATTTTGTAGCAAACAAGGATGGCTCTCATATTTTCACAATGACATACCAAGAGCATCTAGACGCTCAGAATAAAATAAGACAATAAAAATAATAATAAAAATACATGGTGAACCCATGTATTTTTTTAAGAATTAAAGGTGATAAAATGTCCCAAATTAACCATGATTATATTAATAATTATCTAATAAGCATTATACCTCCGCATACAGGGATAATAAAGGAATTAGAAAATTATGCGATGGAGAACCATACTCCAATTATAACACCTGATGTTGCAGGACTGTTAGCGGTACTGATAAAATCAGTAAATGCAAAGAAAATACTTGAGGTAGGCACTGCGATAGGCTATTCAGCAATACTTATGTGCAGCAGTGCAGGTGAAGGCGTCAGCATAACCACTATAGAAAGAAACGAAGAGAATGCGGTATTGGCAAATCAAAACATAAAGCTGGCAGGTATGGATCAAAGCATTAAGGTATTGGTTGGAGATGCCAATGAGGTTTTACAACAGGTAGAGGGTACCTATGATATCATTTTTGTGGATGCTGCCAAGGGACATTATATGGATTTCTTTGAGAAAAGTATAGGCAAGCTCAAAATTGGTGGACTTTTTGTTTGCGACAATGTGTTGTTTAGAGGTATGGTTGCGGAGAGAAGTCTTTTGATTAGAAGAAAGATAACTATTGTAAAAAGATTAAAGAAGTTTTTACATTACATATCAAATCACGAAAGTCTCCAGACTACTATAATTCCGATTGGAGACGGTGTTTCTATAAGCTGTAAGCTTAAGGAGGTAGAATTTGATGAGAAAGATTGAATTACTCGCACCAGCAGGTAACATGGAAAAACTGAAAATGGCGGTTATATATGGAGCAGATGCCATATATATAGGAGGCGAAAAGTTTGGATTAAGAGCCTCTGCTGGCAATTTTGACATGCTACAAATAAGGGAAGCTGTAAAATATGTACATGAAAATAGTAAAAAGCTATATATAACTGTGAATATAATTCCTCATAATGAAGACTTAATTGGACTTAATGAGTATCTTATAGAGCTTGAAGATGCAGGTGTAGATGCGATAATATTTTCTGATCCAGGAGTTTATATG
>JBAVGO010000110.1:0-4676 GCA_049684915.1 Lutisporaceae bacterium
CTTAAACACACTTCTCAATTTCTCTTTACTTAACCCTTTTAGCTCATCAAACAATTCAATAGGCATTGTATACTTTCTTGGATTATTATGGTCTGTGTATTCTGTTGGAATTAGAATGTTACGCTCAACCAAGTTATCTATTAATTTATTATATTCGGCTGAAATAACCCTAGGAATCGAGTTTTTATTTTCCCATTCCTCAATCTCAGAAACTGTTTCAGTTTGCATCCATCGAACTCCGAATTGTCTATTCCCCGAACTAAGTATATAAGCAAGCATAAGAATTTCTTTATCACTTAGCTTATTTGTGCTTAATAGAGAAGTAAGTAAAGTTTCTTTCTCGACTGAAACTGCTACAGAACTTTGCCCAATACTTGACTCTAGCAATGCATTCAGCTTTGTCAATCCTTCTTTTTTAATCAAGTCCCATTGATTAAAATCAAGCATTATAAGATTAAAAATTCTAGAAACCTGACTGTAAAACTCGTTTAAATCGCTTTCACTGTTGATAGTAGCAGCTTGATACCTTGAGCTATCAATAAACCCTTTCATATCATTCGGTTTTATAGGTGGTATGAGTACAGGAATTATTTCTTTACTTAATACCCAGGCTGCTCCCATTTCATTAGTACAGTATATACTTTTATAAAAATCTTGTGAAAAAATAAAAAACACAACTTTTGCCGAAATAATACTAGTCTTTATTTTTTCAGGAAATTCTTGGCCTAAAGGAATACCTTGTCCAGGTATTGATGAACAAAAGATTCTGTTGTAAGGCAAACCAATTTTGACAAGTATCTCAGTTAATATTCTTGCATACTCTGTATCAGAAGTAAGATGACTTATAAAAACTGATATATTACTCCCCTTGCTGTCAACTCCTATAGGTAGATTATCTAATATTTTAACATCATAGTCCTCAGATACTTTTCTTGCCATACTAATGATAAATTCATTATCTTTATTTGCAAGCCTTTTTTGAATATATGCTCTTTTACTTTCAAATGATTCATCAGTATCTCCTATATCTAGGTCATATTTAACACACACGTCTGGTAATATATTAGCACTTTGGGTTGCAAGAATCTCAATAATCTTACTCTTAATCTCACTAATTTTTGCCATCAGTAACCCTCTTCCCTAATTATCTTTGTTTGTCCCTAAAATATATTATACTCTACAATTTTCCAGTTCCCCCTATATTTCGTTCGCAAATTTCGACATATTTTGTAAGTATATAGGAAGAGGATATTTCAAGCCTAACCCCAAAATACACCATCCTCACCATATTGTCATCCATCATTACATATATGCATAATCTTATACAACTAAAGTTCCAAATTCAAACTCGAAAAGTCCATGTTAGAGCTTACTGCTTGAAATCATCTTTTTTCCGCACAAATCTAAATTTTACAAATCAAAAATTTAGTAATTATAACTTAAAATGCATGTACAAAATGTGTGCTTTGTGGTACAATATTCCATATAATAATAAATTTTGTTTTTAATAAAAGGGAGGTATTTTTAATGAAAAATCTTTTCAAAAAACTATTACCATTAGTCCTTGTTCTTGCTATGGTTCTTAGTACTACTACTGTAGCTTTCGCAGATCCTAACAACACCAATGCTGAACTTAGAGCTGCCTATAACAATATTATGGCTTATGCAGAAGAAGGTAATATTCCGTTAACCATTACCTTTAAAGATTTCGTTAGTATTTATGAAGAACAGGCATATCCAGATGTACAAGCGTACGAGAATGTTTACTATTCTTTACTAAAACCACAACCAGATGGTACTACTTTAAGTGGAGATGATGCATGGTATTATAATACTGGCACAACTTTACCTCAAGCAGCAGACTACAGCAGATATAATCTTTTAAATACTGTCAAAAAAGGCGATATAATATATGAAGCAGCTGGCGGTTTCTATATTACAGGACATATCGCAATTGTAGAAGGAATCTATTGGAGTACATTACAACAGCAATATTACATTAGAGTTATTGAGGCAATTAGTGATGGCGTTGTAAGAAGTGTTTTAGACGATTCAAGAATTGATGATAAAGAAGGAAGCGTATACAGAGTATCAACCGCTACTAGCACTAACATATATTATGCTGTAAATTTCTGCATTGGCGAACTTGGATCTTCTTATTTCCTTGACTTTGCAAAAGACTATAGTTCTAGTGAAACTGATTGGTATTGTTCTGAGTTAGCATGGGCAGGGTATTACAATCAAGGTATTAACATTGAAACAACTAACTTTTTTAATGAGCCAGGCGTAACTCCTAGAGATATCATAAACAGCTCCAAAGTACAAAGTATATATTTTTACTAATTCTTAGTTAACGTTAAAAAAAGAGCCTTTTAGGCTCTTTTTTGATGTTATTTTTTGACTGTAGTTTTGGATAATACAAACACGGCGATAGTTGCAATAAGATAAACAATATATACCGTATACACAACCTTATGACCACCGCTAAATGACATTTCAGGGTGCTGTAAAGCAAAGGCTACAAATACGATCATTATAACTACCATTGCAATACCTAGGGTTAAAAAAACTATTGATTTGCTCATTTTTTCATTCTTCTTTCAAAATTACTCTCATGAGTAGATTTATATGTTTCTATATATTATATAAACATAATTATAGATAATTCACAAGTAATTGAACTTTATATAACTACATATAAAAAACCATTTGACATAAATCTATTAATATAAATGAGAATAAATTGAAGCTAAGGAATAAAGACTGTGAATTTCCACAGCCTTTATCGTTCAAATTTGATGTTTATTAGATTTAGTCCTTCCAACAACTCAAGCACTTGAAAGGTTTCCATACATTCCATTCTATCGAATGCTAATTTTAGCTTATCCAAGCCTACTGTACAAGCAATCCGTATATACCCCTCACCGCTTTTTCCAAATGCGTTTCCTGGTACAGCTAGTATATGTGCCTCTTCTAATAGTCTTTTGCAGACTTCTGTTGAGGATAGTCCTGTCTTCTTGATATTTACAAACAAATAGAAGCTTCCTTGCGGTGGCAGTACAGACATACCAGAAATTTTGTTAATTCTCTCATATGCATAATAAACACGTTTCTTGTATTCATT
Source organism: Lutisporaceae bacterium (assembly GCA_049684915.1). Taxonomy (GTDB): domain Bacteria; phylum Bacillota; class Clostridia; order Lutisporales; family Lutisporaceae; genus GWB2-37-7. The sequence continues at coordinate 3,125 of JBAVGO010000110.1, forward strand.
TACTAAATCAGGCTGAATCTTTTCTCTCAACCTGATTGCATGTATAGCCGCTCTCTGAGAGATAGATGGAGCAGTAAAGCATATCCCTTCATTAATATCTCTTATACACTCAATTAAATACTCGGGAGCTAGAACATATCCTATACGCCAACCTGTCATAGCATAGTCCTTGGAAAAGCTTCCAATAGTGATAGTTCTTTCCCTCATGCCCTCGATTGTTGTTATTGGTAAAAATGGCTCATTAAAGCTAAATACTCCGTATACCTCATCTGTAATAATAATGATATCTTTTTGTATTGCTACTTCAGCCAATTCTTCTAAAACCTTCTTACTAAGACATGCACCTGTAGGGTTATTGGGTGAGTTAATTATAATAGCTTTAGTTCTCTCCGTTATCAAAGTCTTTAGTCTTTCTACATTAACTTGGAAGCCTTCCATCTCATAGGTTTCCAGAGGTATTAGCTTACCTCTTGCCAGTTTTATTTGATTTGCATAAGGAGTAAAGTATGGCTCAGGTACAATTACTTCATCACCATCATCTAAAATTGCCTCCAGCACCAGATGCATTCCATGACAAGCTCCTACCACCGCCATAATTTCTCTTACGCCCATGTTATATCTATACACATTTTTATAATAAAGTGATATTTCTTCCCTTAACTCCAAATCCCCCAAAGAATCCGTGTATCTTGTATGCCCTGCATTTGCATCCTTAAAAGCTTCTGCGATAACTCTTGAGTCTGTTATCAAGTCAGGATCTCCCAAGCTGAGATTTATTATATCATCATATTTATGAGCTAGCTCTACAACTTCTGCCATAGGCGTTGTATTAGCCTTCCAGTATCTTTTTGATATGAATTTATGTTTCATCTCTTCACCTTCATTTACATCAAACTCAATTCTTCAATATCTTGCTTAAGAAATCTTTTGTTCTTGGATGCTTAGGATTGTTGAAAAGCTCTCCTGGACACCCTTCTTCAACGATTATTCCCTCATCCATAAACAACGCCCTATTACTTACTTCCTTTGCAAAGCCCATTTCGTGGGTTACTACCACCATGGTCATCCCCTCTGAAGCCAACTTTTTCATTACATCCAATACCTCCCCTACCATTTCTGGATCTAGGGCGGATGTAGGTTCATCAAAAAGCATTACATCAGGAGACATGGCAAGGGCTCTTGCTATTGCCACCCTCTGCTTTTGACCTCCAGATAGCTGCTTGGGATAAACTGTAGCCTTATCCTCCAAACCTATTCGTTTTAGAAGTCCAAAAGCGATTTCCTCAGCCTTATCCTTCGCCAGCTTTTTTACCTTAATAGGTGCTAGCGTAATGTTTTCTAAAACTGTCATATGAGGGAATAGATTAAACTGCTGAAAAACCATACCCATCTTTTCACGCAGCTTATTGATATCATTATGTCTATCTGTAATAGAGACTCCCTCAAAGATAACTTCCCCACCCGTAGGCATTTCAAGAAGGTTAAGGCATCTTAAAAAAGTGCTTTTGCCCGAACCGCTGGGACCAATCACAACCACAACCTCGCCCTGTTC
>JBAVGO010000111.1:0-40918 GCA_049684915.1 Lutisporaceae bacterium
TAGAAAAGCTTGAGGCTAAGTATTCTACTATACCAGAGCTTTTATATAAGGGAAGAAATGCAGAAGATATTTGTACTGAGCAAGGCGATAGAGTAATTCTAAAGGAGTATATAGAAGCACATAATAGATATTGTGGAGATTCAAATGATTACATTTGCATATGCCAGGAAAAGGCTGATTTGTACGAGGAAATGAGTCTAATACTTATCTATGGAATGTACACTGGAAGGAAAATATCTATTATTCCCAGTATAAGCTATCTGGAGGAGCTGATTTCCTCAAGCACTGTAAAAAGTGTTATGGTATTTTCTCAAATAGAACACATGGAGCTCAACAGTTATATAAATCTTTTTAATAACTACCGAGGAGTTATGACGGGGTATATACCCTATGAGGATAAATACAATCTGAACTTTTTTATCGCAAAATTATTAATAAATGGAAAAGTAGAAGCTAGACGTAAGCATATGATGATAAACAGGGTAAGCTTACCAGAAGAGGGTTATTTGGAAGACTTAAATAAGGACTATGAATTCCGTTATTACCCCAAGTCCTGCTGTACTATGGACAAGCTCCTAGAGGAAATGCTGTATAAAGGTCCTATACTGGAATTTAACTATTTATCTCACTGTAGAGAATGCATCCTTTTTCTAAATGACTTTCACTTGTGTGGAAGGACAGGCAAGGCTGAGGAGCAAAAGGGGGATACATTTAGACATACTCCCTGCTGCTTCTATGATGAAGAGAGCTGTATCGCAAAGAACAGAAAAAGGTATGAAGCAGCACTTCTTAATGCGGACATATTGTTTCTCAATGGCTGCAAGCTAGGGGATATGAACAAAAGCATAATCCCGTACAAATACACAATAATATCTAATCTTATAGATAACAATGCTGTGTCTATTATTGCAAGCCCAACAATCAAGGTTGGACAGCTGGCAGAAAACCTGCTTGCCCATAATATGCTAAAGTACGGATATTCAGAAGGTGAAAAGCTTATATATATAAACAGCTTTTTGGAATACAGTCAGATAGAAGCTCCTATGTACTTCCTTATTGGTGATCCACTGCTTAAAGCAAAGCCAAACTGCTGCTGCAAAAGTCCAGAAATTATTCACACTGAAAATGTTGAAGCTGGAGGATATATATTTGAAGCTGTAGGCGTAAAGGGAGAAACAATGGTGGAGGTGGATTTGGGGCATATAAGCTCTGAAGAAGCTGCTTACATTGTGAATATGACAGTACAACCAAAGCTTGATGATATAACTGCTCAAAGCATATTTTTCTTCCTAACCAGTGGAAAACATGAACAACCAAGAAAGTTAATGATATTTGCTAAACAAAGCTTTGAATGTGAAAAAATATTAATAAAAATAGCTTGTAAGGACAAAACCAAACAAAAGGTACAAGAAATTAGGGAAAGTATAGATAATATACTGTTTTATAAAAATAATTTTGTATTGGACAATACTCTAAAAGGCAGGATACAGGATTTACAGCACAATTTTAAGACGATATATCCCCTATTAAAGGAATACTCCTACAAATATTATTCCTTAACCAAGCTCAATGCTATATTAGAAAAAACAGAGAAAAGAATAGAAAAGATATTTGAGGATATTTTTGATTCTATTGTAGAATACACTGCAAACAAGCTTGATAATTACCACGAGAAAATCAGCGAAAAAAGATTTGCAGCAGAAGAAAAATTGCAACCAAGCTTCTGTATATCCTGTAAGGGGGAGGAGCGAAGCTATCCATATAGCTTGCTCACCTTTGAAAAAGACTATAGAAGAGTAAATTATAAATGTATGAATTGCGGAATGATACGAGACATACCTGATGACAAGCTAAATATTGAGAGCATTGGAGTTCCAAGCTTTACATCAGAAGGTACCTTGTGTGAGACGGTCAAAATTACTAGCAAGCATGAAGACACTATTTCTATTGATATTGCTTGTATATGCACACATACCAAGGATATTGAGATAACACCTCGGAAGCTGAGAGAAAGTCTGATGCCAGGTGAAAGCTGTGAATTTAGCTTCACGCTGAAACCGAAGGAAGGACTAAAGAAGCATTATTATGTATTTGCATTTTATATAATGGCAAACGGAAAATTCTATTACCACACAAAAATTATAAGCCATGTGTAAAAAGGAGTAAGGATATGCAGATTTTATTTCCAAAAGACTATAAAATAGATAACTTTGAAGAACTGAGAGAAAGGGCAAAGTCCTATGCTGACAGCCGACTAGAAGTACAGCATAGGGCAGCGGTGGAGTCCTTAGAAAGCTATCAGAAATTCAAACAGGAAACAGAGGATTTGAGCGAAGTAGCTTATACTACCCTTGCTTCACATAGATATAAATATATGCACTGCCTCAATGTTGCGAGAAACTGCATAAAGCTTGCTAGTATAGAGGACAATGTATCAATACAAATAATGGAGCTTGCAGGAATACTCCACGACGTAGGTTACTTTGCCTGTGAATATAGTAAACATGGAACACTATCCGCCATGCTAGCAAAGGAATTTCTGTTGAAGGAATCAAACCTGCCTAGGGAGGACATAGAAAAGATAGGTAGAATAATAAACTCCCATAAGCCGGAAAACTGGGATGTCACATACTACTGCGGTGGTGAAATTTCATTAGAGGAAATACTACTTTTGCAAGCAGATTTCCTAGATAAATTAAGCTTAAAATCAGGAGTTCTTGCTCTGCAAGAAAGCGGAAGTAAAAAGGAAAATATAATGGAAGCTTTGGACAGCTTTGAGAGAACCATAATAAAAAAATCAGAAGATATACTAAAACGTCCTTTAGAAAAAAGAAGATGTCATTATACTGACTCTTTCCTAAATTTGCTGGAAGAGCAATACAAGTATAACAAAGAAATATTGGATGATTTGCGAAGCCAAGCAGAGCTTGCAGGCTTTGCTTTGAAATAGTATTAATTTATGAGGAGAAAATACATGCAGGAATATAAAATTGCGATAATATCTGATGTGCATGGGAATGCATGGGCTTTGGAAGCAGTGCTTGAGGATATACAAAAGAGAAAGGTTGATATAATTTTTAACCTGGGAGACTCACTATATGGACCACTTGCACCAAGAGAAACAGCAGACAAGCTTATGAGTGCAGGAATTATAAGCATAAGTGGAAATAATGATAGAAAAATTATTGAAGATAAGTCCAAGGCTGACAAATATCCTACCTTCAAATATGTACTTGACAGCCTCGGAGCTGAGCATATGGAGTGGTTGGAGAAGCTTCCTCCCACATATATATGGGAGAATCAGATATTTATATGTCATGGGACTCCAGCTTCTAACAAGGTTTATTTATTGGAGGAAGAAGGAGAGAAGGGCAGTACGCTTAAAAGTGTTGAGGAAATAAGCAGCCTGCTGTCTGGCGTGGAGCAAAAGCTTATAGTCTGCGGACATAGTCATATCCCTAGAGTTGTATATTTACCTGACGGAAGAATAGTAGTAAATCCTGGAAGCGTTGGACTTCAAGCTTATTCTGATGAACAACCTAGTTTTCACAAGATGGAGTCAGGAAGTCCTCATGGAAGGTACGCAATAATTTCAGGTCAAGGGGACAATTGTAATATTGAGCATGTAGCTGTCACCTACGATTGGGAAGCGGCTTCGACAAGAGCTTTAGAGAACAATAGGGGTGATTGGTCGAAGTGGATTTTGAGTGGTAGGAGTGACAACAAAAGTGAATAAAATACTCCATGATTTTATTGATGGTTTTATGTTTACCGATATTATTAGCATAGATTCAAATAGATTATTAAAATATCATAATCAGGAAGAAGTAGCAGAGCATTCTCTAAAGGTTGCAAGTGAAGCTGTAAAAATCGCAGATAGATTTGGTTTGAATACAGAAGAAGCTGAGCTTGCAGGCTTTTTACATGATATTAGCAAGATTATCCATGAAGCTGACATGGTTAGAATAGCATACGAGTTGAATATTGATGTTTTGGAAGCGGAGAAAAGCTATCCTGACTTGCTACATACAAAATTATCCAGCGTAATGGCAAGAGAAATTTTTAATATTAAAAATAGCACTATTCTATCAGCTATTGAGTGCCACAGCACACTAAAGTCAAACCCTGGCAAGCTAGACTTAGTCTTATTTATTGCAGATAAGATTTCTTGGGAAATAGAAGATAATCAGCACTTTATTTGTGAGCTTATCCAAGGCTTAGATAAATCATTAGAACATGGGTCTTTTGCATATGTTAATTATCTTTATAGTAATAAGGAAAAGCTTAGGGTTATTCATCCTTGGCTGATAGATGCGTATTATTATCTTAGGGAGTTTTGTTTGGAATAGGCTTTGATAAGAATGAAGCCGTGGAGGATTTTGGAAGAATGTTTAAGGACGAGGATTTTATGAGTGAGGTTATAAAACTGTTATTGTCTGAGGTTTATAGGAAGTTGAGGAAAAAAGCAGTATAGAAAATATTACTAAGAAGCTTCTTAAAATATAGCGTTAGTAGAATTAAAGGGTTTAAGGGGGAGACACATGGCTTTAATTGAAGTAGAAAATATAAGCAAAGAATATAAAATAAGTAAAAGGGCGAAAGGGTTTGTCGGAACTATAGCCAACTTATTTATTCCTAAATATGAAATAAAAGAAGCTGTTAAAAATATTAATTTTTCTATTGAAAAGGGTGAAATGGTAGGCTTTATCGGACCAAATGGTGCAGGGAAATCAACAACTGTCAAAATGCTAACAGGCATTCTATATCCTACAAGTGGAGAAATTAAGGTAGGAGACACAGTACCCTATAAGAATAGAAAAGAATATGTAAAAAAAATAGGTGTTGTATTTGGACAGAAGTCTCAATTGTGGTGGGATCTTCCCGTAATTGAAAGCTATGAAATGCTTAAGTACATATACAAAATACCTGAAAGTACATATAAGAAAAAAATAGATATGGTTAATGATATGTTAGGTATACATGAATTTATAGAACAGCCTGTTAGACAGCTAAGTTTAGGACAAAGAGTGAAATCTGACATAGGTGCTGCATTATTACATGAGCCAGAAATACTATTTTTGGACGAGCCTACAATAGGTCTAGATGTAGTTGCTAAAGAGAACATAAGGAACTTTCTAAATGAAATAAATAAACAAACGAAGGTTACTATGGTATTTACAACTCACGATATGCAAGATATAGAAAAAACATGTAATAGAATGATTATTATTGATAAAGGTGAAAAAATATATGATGGACAGGTAAATGAGATTAAGAACCAATATGGAAAGGAACGAGAGCTTGTAGTAGAATTCACAAAGGATTACAAAGAAATCTATATTCCAAATACTGTTACAACATATGTAAATTCAAATGTGAGAAAGTTTAAATTTAATAAGGAAAATGTTCAAGTACAGCATCTTATTTCAAAATTAGCAGAAAACTATGAAATAAAAGATTTAACAATTAATGAACCTGAAATAGAGAGTATAATAAGAGAAATCTATAAGGGGGGAATAAATCTATAATGGAGGTATATATTCAATATGCAAAAAAGTGCTTCCAGAGAAATTTAGTATATAAATTTGATTATATAATGGGAATCATAAAGACCTTGATGCAAATATTTATATATATTTCAATTTGGAAAGCTTTATATCAAGGAAATGAGGAAATGTATGGAATTTCATTTGGAATGGTTACAACTAGCTTTATTATTAGTCTAGCAATTTCAAATACCTTTTCTATAGATGATTCTATAGTATATAGAAAGATAAAAAAAGGTGAAATAACAAATGAGTTATTAAAGCCAGTCAGCTTTAATGGTCTATTAATGGCTGAAAATATAGGAAATGTGTTATTTAGAATAGTGGTTAATTTATTTCCATCAATAATTATAGCATCTTTATATATTGAAATTTTGCCCCCAGCTTCATTAGTTAATTTTATATTGTTTATATTTAGTATAATATTTGGTTTTTTAGTTTTGTATGGTATCAGCTATATTGTATCAATAACGTCTTTTTGGGTTATTAATGTTTGGAGCATATCTACTATTAAAAATGTATTTGTATCTGTATTATCTGGAATAATGATTCCTCTATGGTTTATGCCTCAATGGGCAATAGATATCATAAAATTCACGCCCTTTGATTCTATTTACTTTATACCTATGCAAATTTATCTAGGACAAGTCAATTCAAATAACATAATACAGTGCTTTGCAAAACAGAGCTTATGGATTGTAATACTGTATTTGCTAGGTTCAAAGCTATGGAGTGTAGCAATTAAAAGGCTAGAAATTCAGGGAGGCTAAAATTGATGAATGGTCTAGAAAAAATTAAAGAATATTATTTGTTGATTATAAAATATATTGATATTAATTTAAAGAAATGGTTTGAATATAAGATTGATGCGGTTCTTAGATCCTTCGCAGTATTTCTAAGAGAAGCAACGAGCATTATAGTTATTTATTTTACATTTCAGAAGTTTACAAATATAAATGGATGGAATATCAATGAGATGTTCTTTTTATTTAGTTTTATATTTGTAACCTACAGTATTTTGATTTTATTATTCACAGGACTTAGAGACTTTGAATATCTGATTTATACAGGTGAATTTGATAGATTCTTATTAAGACCTAGAGGACTATTATTTCAGGTTATTGTATGGGATGCAGACTATTTTGCGGCAATAGGGCATGGGACATTAGGAATTATACTCTTTATTACTACCGCAAATAGTGTTGGAATAACTTGGAGCTTAGCAAATATATTATTTTGCATATCAGCTATAGTAGGAGGCGTACTTATACAGGGGGCAATATTTCTAGTTTTAGCAGCACTAAGTATTTATTTTATTAAAACTGGTAGTGCTAAAGATTTATTTTATTATAATGCAAGAAACTTAGCACAATATCCTATTAGCATTTATCCTGGATTAATTCAAAAATTATTAATTTTTATTATTCCATTTGCATTTGTAAACTATTTTCCAGCTCAATATTTTTTACAAAAACCAGACATGAGTAATTACTGGTCTGGATATATGTATCTTACCTTTGCTGTAGGATTTGGATTATTTTTTATTTCATATATATTTTGGAAACATAGTATAAAGAGATATTCAAGTACAGGAAGTTGAGAAGTAGTGGGGACGGTTTGGAGTGACCCCATTCTGGTGTACAGTTTGTGTACGGTTAATTTATTAGATTTTTGTAGGCATAAGTTTTTACCCTCCGTGGTTTAGTTTGATTTTGCAATTCTAAACTACCACAAATGGGCAGCTTATGCTTTTGTTTTGCCATGATTTTGACAATAAAATGTTCTGCTATTTAGTGCACAACACTAGTTTCATAAAAGAAAAAGCATTCCTATAATACATAAAAAGAAACTTTAAAGATAAAAACCTCCTCATATGATTTATGTGCACTACCGAACACATAAAAACCATAAAGCTTGGAAGGTTATAAGCAAATGAAAAACCATAATAAAACTGTAAATAGTGTCCTTTATATGAGCACATTTGTGTGCAAATGCATATATCAAATATTCTCACAATTCAGTAAACTAGAGATAATATTTTAAAAGCCATAACAAAGTAAGTACATTTATGGTTTTGACAAGGGAAAAAATGATTTGGAGGAAACGAACATGATTTTAAAGCAGGTGCTGGAAATTCACGATTTGATTGATAGAGCAGATGCCTCTGGAGAAAATTTAAAAGCACTTTTTGAAAAAAGAGGAGCGAAGAATGTAACGGTTGTACAAATAGCAGGAGAATCAGGCTCCACGGATTTTATCAAGGTTATCGTTCCTGGAAGGAATGGAAAGAGAAATGGAGGAAATGCTCCGACCCTAGGCATTATCGGAAGGCTGGGTGGACTTGGGGCAAGACCAAAAGTTATCGGATATGTTTCAGATGGGGATGGTGCAGTTGCAGTTTTATCTGCAGCCCTCAAGCTTGTAGATATGCAGAATTATGGAGATGTCCTTGAAAGTGATGTCATTATTACAACCCATATCTGTCCTAATGCTCCGACGGAAGAGCATTATCCCGTACCATTCATGGGCTCACCAGTGGATATGGAACAAATGAATGAAACGGAAGTATTGGATGAGATGGATGCAATTTTATCTATTGATACTACAAAAGGAAATGAGATCATAAACGTTAAAGGCTTTGCTATATCACCTACCGTTAAAGAGGGCTATATCCTGCCTGTAAGCTATGACTTGCTTCAGGTAATGAAGAGGGTTACAGGTAGGATGCCAAATGTATTTGCACTATCAACACAGGATATTACACCTTATTCCAATAAACTCAGTCATGTAAACAGTATTTTGCAGCCATCAGCAGCGACATCAGCTCCAGTTGTGGGAGTAGCAATTACGACAGAGGTGATGGTAGCTGGATGTGCCACTGGAGCATCACATGCAACAGATATTGAAATGACAGGTAGATTTGCTATTGAAGTAGCGAAGGATTATTCCGAAGGCAAATGCAGCTTTTTTGACGAACAAAACTTTCAGAAGCTGTATGAACTTTATGGAGAATGCCGACACTTTCAGAAACCAGGCAGGCAAAAGTAGCGTTATATTGCGGCAGTTGGGAAGTTTATATCATACCTCAAGCTTCCTTCAAATATATAAATGAAAGGGGATTTAAAAATGAGAAAGAGATTTAAATGGGTAAGTCTTGTTTTAGCTCTGGCACTGTTCTTATCCATAATGACAGGCTGTGTGTCGAAAGCACCATCCGACAACACTAATGTAAATGAAGGTTCAAAAGACAGTAAGGAGGGAGGCATACTTACCATTGCACTTTCTTCAACTCCAAAGACTATCGATCCTGTAAAATATACAGGGGTATATGAAGGCAACATTATAAACAACGTTGCTGATACTGTGGTTAGGTATAAACAAGATCTAAGTGAGATAATGCCGAACCTGGCTAGCGAATGGACTGTATCGGAGGATGGCAAGGTATATACCTTCAAGCTACGAAACGATGTCTATTTCCAAAAAGGAAAATATCAAGACGGAAGACAGATGAAGGCTGAAGACATCAAGTATTCTCTTGAACGTTCAGCAAAAGAATCTGCTATGAACAGACTGAGCATGTTGGACAGAGTAGAGATTGTTAATGATTTTGAAGTCAAGTGCTACCTGAAGGAAGCTGCGGCATCTTTCTTGACCGTGCTGACTGATGCAGGCAATGTTATTGTACCCAAAGAAGAAGTAGAGGGATGGGGAGATTCATTTGGCTTAAACTTAGTAGGGACAGGACCTTTCAGAATAGTTGAATGGAAAAAAGACGACAGCGTTGTACTGGAACGAAGCGAAAAGTATTGGGGAACAAAATCATATCTAGATGGTGTCATCTTTAAGTTTATTACAGATAAGAATATGATGACTAATGCACTAAGAACTGGTGAAATTGATATTGCTACCGACTTAGCAGGGGAAAGTGTAAAAATAGTCAAGGAAGATCCAAAGCTTGTACTGAAAGAAGTGGCTGGATTACAAGTATCTTACTTCTATATGAACATGATCGAAGGTCCTACAAAAGATAAAAGAGTGCGTGAAGCTATAATTCGTGCAGTCGATATAGATCAATTGGCAAAGGGAGTTTATCAGTTTGATGAGGCAAAGAGAGCTTATCTTCCACTACCTCCTGGTTCATGGGGATATGATGCTAGCTTAGAAAGCATGGTTCCTTCCTATGACCCTGTAAAGGCAAAGGAATTGCTCAAAGAAGCTGGATACCCTGATGGATTCAAAACACAAATTTATGTTTCCGACAAGCCAGCAAGAATTAAAATGGCAACAATATTACAGCAGTACTTGAAGCAAAATCTGAACATTGATTTGGAAATAAAAACAGCTGACTGGGGAACCTTTAGCGATATTGCATCAAAAGGAAAAGCTCCTATATATGGAATGTCATGGAGCTGGTATCCTGATCCTTATTTCTTCCTGAATCAAATGTTCCACACTTCACAGATAGGTTCATTAGGAAATGGTCAGGGCTTCAACTTACCTGAAGTGGATAAGCTTTTAGATGAAGCATTGAAGGAACCAGAGCAAAGCAAACGTGCAGAGTTTTATAAGCAGGCTTTGAAGCTTATTGTTCAAGAATATGCTCGTGTTGATTATTCAAATGAAAAGGTAATCTATGGTTTGACAGAAAATGTACAAGATTTTGAGCTTAGGGCAGATTCACAGATTATTGTTACTTCAGCGGATGTCAATGTGTGGATTAAAAAGTAGAGTAAAGTGCATTTAAGTAACAAAGTGTTTTTATAAGAGGGAGAAAAGTTCTATAGGATAGACTTATAATATAGAGCTTTTCTCCATAAACTTTATAAGGACAATCAAATAGTGTGGTCATCTATTTATAGCTATCCAAACAAGAGTTTTTTAACTATAAGACAGCCAATGGCTGAAAAAGTACAGATAAATATGTAAAAGTGGGAAGTGAAGAAATGATAAAGACCATTTTGAAAAGGATTTTACAGCTTATTCCTATACTGTTTATTGTAGTTACCTTCATCTTCATTATTACTCGAATGGTACCTGGGGATCCCGCTGTAGTTATGCTTGGACCTCAAGCATCTGTGGAATCGGTGCAAGAGTTAAGGGAAGAATTGGGATTGAATAAAAGTGTTGGAGAACAGTATGTGAATTATTTAAAGGGCATTATGCAGGGGGATTTGGGCAAATCCTATTATTATAACGAGCCTGTTATGAAATTGATTTTGGAAAGATTTCCAAATACCTTACTTTTGAGCTTTGCGAGCATCCTCATCGCTATTTTAATCGGAATACCTGTGGGTATTATTTCGGCTACAAAGCAGTATTCCATATTTGATTATATGTCAATGATATTAGCACTAGTAGGGGTATCAATGCCTATCTTCTGGCTTGGACTGATGATGGTACTGGTATTCAGTGTCAATTTGGCATGGCTTCCGTCCATCGGCATGGGAAGCTTAGATAAAGGTATGTGGGATGTTATCAGTCACTTGATACTTCCGAGCTTTTGCCTTGCCACTATTCCTGCGGCCACATTTGCCAGGATCACCCGTTCTAGCATGTTGGAGATTGTTAAGCAGGATTATATTAAAGCTCTCAGGTCTAAGGGATTGAAAGAGAGGGTCGTTACTTGGAAACATGCACTTAAAAATGCACTTCCACCTATTGTTACAGTATTAGGCCTACAAATGTCAGGGCTTTTGTCAGGAGCTATTTTAACCGAGACAATATTTAGCTGGCCAGGAATGGGAAAGCTGATTGTGGATGCTATCGGGAACAGGGATTATGCATTGATTCAAAGTGCAGTATTATTTATTGCAATAATTTATGTATTTATCAATTTGTTAGTAGACATAACCTACCTTTATATCAACCCGAAGGTATCCTATGAGACAGGAAAGGGGAGCGATTAAATGCACAGCAAAATAAATGTATCAGGATTGAATAAACAGCAGGAAATGATATTAAAAGAAAGAAAAGCAAACAATGCATGGAACAAATTAAAGAGAAATAAGACTGCTATGATTGGTCTTGTGATAGTAGCTGTAATGCTTTTTATGGCTATATTTTCTCCTCTATTAGCACCTAGGGAACCTAATACCATGGATTTGATTAGAAGCTATGCGAAACCAGGACAACAGGGTTATATTTTAGGTTCTGATGAATTTGGACGTGATTTGTTGAGCAGAATTATATATGGTTCCAGAATATCGATGATTGTAGCTGTGGGAGGAATGCTATTCGGCGGAGCGATCGGGATTCTTCTAGGTCTGATTTCAGGCTTCAAGGGAGGAATAGTTGATACAATTATCATGCGTTTTATGGATGGAATGTTCGCCTTTCCCTTCGTACTGCTGGCTATTGTCTTGATGACCGTTTTTGGAGATGGACTGTTAAACGTTATAATGGCAATTGGGATTGCTAATATTCCCGGGTTTGCTAGGATTGTTCGTGGACAAGTCCACATTGTTAAAAATGAAGAATATTGTCATGCAGTTCGTGCACTGGGTGCTTCTGATTTTAGACTACTATTTCAACATATTCTTCCAAACACTATTTCACCCCTTATCGTCTATTCTACATTGAGTGTAGCTGGTGCCATTATTTCCGAGGCAGCATTGAGCTTTTTGGGCTTGGGGATACAGCCTCCTACAGCATCCTGGGGAAATATACTTAGAGCAGGGAAAGACTGTCTTAGCACTTCACCCCATATTGCAACTTATTCAGGATTGATAATATTGGTGACAGTATTGGGCTTTAATCTTCTGGGTGACGGTATTCGTGACGTACTGGATCCTAAAATGAAAAGATGATTACTTTTACGTTATAAAAGGGAGAAATAATATGGGCATAGAGCAATATAAGGATAGTGTCATTAAGAAAGTCGATGAAATCAAGGAAGAACTATTTGAAGTATCAGATTATATATATAATCACCCAGAATACTGTTTTGAGGAATACCTTTCCAGTCAAAAGCTAGTGCAACATTTGGAAATGCACGATTTTCAAGTGGAAAAGGGCATAGCTGGTCTGGATACTGCCTTCTGTGCTGTTTATAATAGCGAAAAGCCCGGATTTCATGTTGGTTTGTTTGGTGAGTATGATGCTGTTGAAGGACTTGGACATGCATGTGGTCATAATATTATGGGCACGGTTGCTTTAGGTGCTGGAATAGCAGTCAAATCCGTCATTGATGAAATAGGCGGGTCGGTAAGTGTCTTTGGGACACCAGCAGAGGAAGGCGGCGGAGGGAAGATTATCATGTTGGGAAAAGGCGTATTTAAGGGTCTTGATGCGGCTATGATTTTGCACCCAGCTAGTGATACGGTGGTCAATGATATATCTTATTCCCGAACCGACTTAGAGGTAAATTTTTATGGGAAAACTGCACATGCAGCAACATTTCCAGATGAGGGTATTTCCGCACTTAATGCTTTAATACAGCTTTTCAATACAATTAATGCTATGGGGCTGGAGCTTATGGGAAAGGGTAAAATTATCGGCGTGATTACAAAAGCAGGTGAAGACCCCATCTATATACCAGAGCATGGACAGGCAAAATTTACGATACGTTCTTTCAACATGAAATATAAAATGCAGCTTGTAGAGCGTTTTCTTGCTATATGCAAATCAGTTGCAGAAGCGACGAGAACAAGGTTTGAATACCAATTTATGGGTTTGGCATATGAGGATATAAGGAACAATGAGAAAATGGAAGCATTTTTGGAAAAAAATTTTACACAACTGGGAGAGGTTGTTTGCTCAAGAGAACGCGAACTGGGAATCGGCTGTACGGATATGGGCAACATAACTCATGAAATACCTGCATTGCAGTCTTATGTGCAGGTGGCAAAGGGTATGCGTGGGCATACGAAGGAATTCATGGAGGCAGTCGGCGATGAAAGAGGCAGAAAAGCCATATTGACAGGTGCAAAGGCTATGGCAATGACAGCTATTGATTTGCTTGCCTCTGCTGAGAATATGACAGAAGTGAAGGCTGGTTTTCAGAGGATGAAAGATAAATTTGAATAGGATGGAAGTGAAAGCATGAGCAAAGAATTAATAAAGGTTAATGGTCTAAAAACCTACTTTTATCTTTCTAGTGGTGTGGTAAAGGCAGTAGATGGTGTCAGCTTCAGCATTAATGAGGGAGAAACACTAGGTATTGTGGGTGAATCAGGGTCAGGAAAAAGCGTGACTGCTTCGTCCATTATGCGTTTGTTGCAAAAACCCATCGGTAGGATTGCAGACGGAGAGGTTCTGTTTGAAGGCAGAGATTTGTTAAAGCTTAAGGAAAAAGAAATGCTGGGAATCAGAGGAAAAGAAATATCTATGATTTTTCAAGATCCTATGACGTCCCTGGATCCGGTTTTTACGATTGGACAGCAAATAATAGAGATAATTAAAATTCACCAGAAGGTATCCGATGGAGAGGCTAAAAGAATCGCTATCAAAGCCTTAGAAATGGTTGGCATTCCCGAGGCTGAAACACGCTTTGGCTCCTATCCTCATGAGTTTTCTGGCGGTATGCGTCAAAGGGTAATTATTGCAATGGCAATTGTTTGCAGACCCAAGATGATTATTGCCGATGAACCGACTACCGCTTTGGATGTGACGGTACAGGCTCAGGTATTGAATTTACTGAAGGATTTGCAAAAACAGCTAGGCACTGCGATTTTATTGATCACTCACAACCTGGGTGTTGTATGGGATATGTGCGACAAGGTTATGGTTATGTATGCGGGTAAAACGGTGGAGTATACGGATACCAAAACACTATATAATAAGCCGATGCATCCATATACATTGGGATTGCTTAATTCCATACCAAAGCTCAGTGATGACCCAGATAAGCCGCTGACTGCAATACCAGGGTCTCCACCTGACTTAAAGTTAGTAGGGGACTCATGTAACTTCCACAATCGATGTACTTATGCCAAAGATATATGCAGGGAGAAGACTCCTGAATTGGTGGAGGTTGAGGAAGGGCATTTTGTGGCATGTCATTACCGAATTGGGGCAGAAGACATAAGTAGAGCAGGAGGTGAAGCATAGTATGAGTAATGCAATACTAAAGGTAAAAAACCTTACAAAAACCTTTACAATCAAAAGCAGTCAGTTGTTTGAGCCTCCAAAATATCTGAAGGCGGTTAATGATGTCAGCTTTGAAGTAGCTGAAGGGGAAACGCTAGGCATAATCGGAGAATCGGGATGTGGGAAATCTACACTTGGTAAAAGCTTGCTGCGTTTAATTAACCCTACCTCAGGCACCATACAATATGGAGATGTATCAATACTTGCACTGTCTGATAAGGAGACTAAGCGACTGAGAAAGGATATTCAGATTATTTTCCAGGATCCATATTCATCATTGGACCCCAGAAAAACAGCAGGCAGCATCATTGAAGAACCGATGATTATACACCATATGGGTAGAGCTTCCGAAAGAAAGAAAAGAGTCAATGAGCTTCTACAGCTGGTAGGGCTGGATGAATATCATGCTAATCGTTATCCTCATGAGTTCAGCGGAGGTCAAAGGCAGAGAATCAATGTTGCACGGGCACTGGCATTGAATCCCAAACTGATTGTATGCGACGAGCCTGTTTCTGCATTGGACGTATCCATCCAGGCTCAGGTTCTAAACTTATTAAAGGAGCTGCAACAAAAGCTTGGGCTGACTTATTTGTTCATTTCTCATGATTTAAGCGTTGTAAAATACATCAGTGACAGGATTGCTATCATGTATTTGGGGCGTATCGTGGAAATGGGAAATTCAAGGGAGATATATAAAAATCCTATGCATCCCTATACAAAGGCACTTTTTAGTGCTATTCCTCCTGAAAACCCATTGGAGAAAAAGAAGAGCATATTATTAGAGGGCGAAATACCAAGCCCATTGAACCTTCCTCCTGGCTGTGCGTTCTCAAGCAGATGTCCGGATTGTATGGAACGTTGTAAGAAGGAAGTGCCAGAGCTGAAGGAAGTAGGAGAAGGGTATACGGTATCCTGCTGGTTATATGAAAAAAAAGAATGACTTGGAGTGTGAAAAATGGAAAACGAAATGATGAAAAAAAGATTGTGGAAGATTGTAGACGAAAGGAAGCAAGACTTGTTGAAGCTTTGCTCTCAAATGATTCAAACACCAAGTGAGAATCCGCCGGCTCATATGGAAGCGATTACGGAACTAATCTGCAAGCACTTAAAGGACAGCAATATTCAGTATCAAGTTGTAAGACCAGAAGAGGATATACCAAATATTGTTGCCAGTATGGGAAAAGGTGAAGGAAAGACACTGCTACTGAATGGACACAGCGATGTTGTACCAGCAGGCGACAGATCCAAGTGGAATTTTGACCCATTCTGTGGAGAAATAACCGATACGCAGATATTGGGAAGAGGTACTTCGGATATGAAAGCTGGGTTGGGAGCACTGCTATTTGTTATGAGCTTACTCGCTTCAGAGAAAGTAGATATGAAGGGCAAACTGGTATTGCACGTTGTTCCAGACGAAGAGACCAGTGGAAAAATGGGAACAAAATGGCTGGTGGAGAATGGATATGCTTCTAAAGGCGATGCGTGCCTTATTGCAGAGCCAACCTCATATAACAATTGTGAAGTAGGACAAAAAGGGTCGCTTTGGATTAATATAAAGTCCCATGGAAGGTCGGCACACGGAAGTATAGGAAATTATGTGGGTGAAAATGCAATAGTGAAGCTGATTAAGATATTGAGCTCACTAGATGAACTGAGGACATTGCAGGGAAGCTATACGGACAGACAGAAAAAAGTGCTTGAGGATTCAAAAAGGGTCGCCAAAGACGCTTTAAAGGCTGAAGGTGTGGAAAATGTTATTGACCATGTGACAGTGAATGTCGGAACCATTCAAGGTGGTACCAAGACCAATATGGTAGCTGATTTTTGTGAAGCAACAATAGACATTCGAGTACCTATAGGCGTTAAAATCAAGGATGTTGTTGATAAGTTTGAGGGCATCATACAAAGACTGGGTATTAAGGATGTTGAGTATGAATATAATTGGAATTCGGAAGCAAACGATACGGATGTAGATACTGATATAGTTAAATCGGCTGTAATAAACGCCGAAAGGATATGGAATAAGAAAGTGACACCTGCTTATCAGTGGGCATCTAGTGATGCAAGGTATTACAGGTACGCGGGAATTCCCACTATCCAGTATGGACCAGCAAATACCGAAGGCATTCATTCATATAATGAGACTGTTGATATCGAAGATGTGGTAAATGCAGCTAAGGTGTATCTTGGAATCATGGTGGATTTGTTAGAATTGTACTAAAATTAATTGCATGTGTATGAGAGGGGTTTAATGATGCGTACACTTATTAAAGGCGGCAATATATTTGATGTAGAGAAGGGTTACTATTTTGAAGGCGACATATTAATTTGCGATGGCAAGATAGAAAGAGTAGGACAAGGCATTGCCGATATTAAGGTTGATAATATTATTGATGGTTATGGGAAAAAAATATTTCCTGGTTTTATTGATGCACACAGCCATATCGGTATGTGGACTTACAGCCAAAACGGTAATGATGCCAACGAATGCGTAACCCCAGCAACGCCTAAAATGCGGGCCATAGACGGAATCAATCCCAAGGATCCATGCTTCCAGGAAGCAGTGGAGTCCGGAATTACGACAGTAATGGCAACCCCTGGCAGTGGAAATGTAATTGGTGGAATGGCTGCTGTTTTGAAAACCCACGGTAAAACAGTTTCCGATATGGTGGTCAAGGAATATGCGGCTTTGAAGATTGCTCTCGGTGAGAATCCGAAAAACGTATATAACGCAATAAATAAATCCCCTTCCAGCAGAATGGCAACGGCGGCACTGCTGGAGGAGAATTTTGCAAAGGCACAGTTATATTTCAAAAAAAAGATGAAGGAAGAATTTGAAGAAGATGATAGATGGGAGATATTTGTTCCTCTTTTTAAGAAGGAAGTTCCTTTAAAAATCCATGCTCATAGGGCGGATGATATTCTGACTGGCGTGCGGATTGCAGAAAAGTATGGGCTGCGTTATACATTGGATCACTGCACGGAAGGCTATATGATCAAGGAAGAATTGAAAAACAGGAAGGTACCAGTATTGTTGGGACCGCTATTCATGTTCCATTCAAAGACCGAGCTTAAGAATGCCTCGCCCCAGTCAGTTAAAATTTTATGTGAGGCAGGCTGTAGCATCTCTATTATTTCGGATCATCCCTTTACAAACAGTAAATACCTAAAGACATTTGTTGGACTTTTGGTAAAGGAAGGCTTGGACTATAAGGAAGCTATTAGGATGCTTACAATTAATCCAGCAAAGGCTTTGGATATGGAAGAACGCATCGGCAGTATAACAGAAGGAAAAGATGCTGATATCGTAATATACGAAGGCGATCCTTTGGAACTTCAATCAAAAGTGGTTCTGACCATGATTAATGGGAAGGTTGTGCACGACTCTCAAAATACGACTTTTCCATTAGCTGAGAAGGGGGATTTGTCATGCTGATACTGAAAAATGGTAAGATTTTTACAATGGAAGATGAAACGGTTCATTATGGGGATATACTAATTGACAATGGCAAGATACTACAGGTAGATCACAATATTCAAGCTCCAGGTGCAAAAATCATAGATCTGCATAATCAGATTGTACTGCCAGGCTTTATTGATGGGAGTAGTCATATAGGACTTATTGAGTCTGGAAAGAAATTTGAAGGCGACGATAAGGATGAGAAATATTCTCTCATTACACCAAATTTAAGTACAAGAGATGGAATATACCCTTGGGACGAATGTTTTTATGATGCTGTAAAAGGCGGGGTAACTACTGCTGTAGTCAGTTCAGGGCACATGAATGTGATTGGAAGTCAAAGCTGTGCTGTCAAGACAAAAAGTGCAGCTGTTGGAAAAATGATGCTCAATCCGTTTGTAGATCTTCAAGTGACTTTAGGGGACGAGCCAAAAAAATGGAATCAGGGTAGGCAGGAATCACCTTTATCTAGGATGGGCATTGTTCAACTGCTAAGGGAAACCCTTATGGATGCAAAAAAATATGCAAGAAAAAAGAAAAAAGGAGATGTCGATTTTTCAAACTACGAGCCTAAGTACGAAGCAGTCGGAAAGGTGTTAGAAAAGCGATGTCCTTTAAAAATAACTGCACACAAAATCCAGGATATACTGATTGCGATACAAATAAAAGAGGAATTTGACATAAAAGTTATTATTGATTATGGGACAGAGAGCTATTTGGCTTTGGACGAGCTAAAAAAAGCTAATATTCCTGTATTTCTCGGATCGTGCTTGACGGATAAATCTGCTCCTGAGCTTTTGAACAGGAGAGATGACAGCGGAAAGATACTGTCATCATCAGGAATATGCACCTGTATTTCTACCCACCATCCAGATGTGCTGGCAGAATTTTTGCTGCTTTCTACAGCTGTTGCAGTAAAAGAAGGAATGTCCTACAAGGAAGCTCTGAAGGCCATTACCATCAACCCTGCAAAAAGTTTGGGGTTGGATCAACGTATCGGCAGCATCAAAAAAGGAAAAGATGCAGATATTGTTGTGTTTGACGGTGATCCCCTAAAAAGCATGTCCAAAGTGACAATGGTACTAATCAATGGCGAAATTGTATATGAACGTTAGGTTTTTCCATTTCGTTGATTAATGACATTGTGTATATGATCCAGCTTTAAACCTAATTGAAGCAGTAATTTTGTTTCCAAACTTTTAGTAGAAAGCCCTATGATCTTCTCGATTTTCTTTATGCGTTGATACAGAGTATTTCGATGGAGATAGAGATTTTCATGGGCTTGTGTCAAATTAAAGTCACAGTTGATTAATTCATTTAGAGTTTCATAGAGCTGATCCTGTTTCTCTAAATCATACAGCTTAATTTTTTTGATGGTATTATTATAAAGCCTATCCAAAATTGGATTATCAATCTGCTGATATAGAAGATGGTAAATAAGCAAATCGTCATAACAGAAAGTTTTTTTATTGGTGTTTGAAAATAAGGTTTTTCCCATAATCAAACTAAATGTAGCATCTTCATATGCGTATCTCAATTTATACATATCGGAATAAGCCCTGCTTATACCGATATAGAAGCTGTATTCTGGGCATTGCAGCTCCAAATCGTTCAATATCATTTGAAATTTATCCAGTATCTTTTCATTACTTTTTTTGTTTTTTACGTGTATGGATATAATTTGCGACTTTTGGGTTAAAAACTTATTATTATAAAAAACTTGCATGGATAAGTGCTTGGCTTTAGCCAGTATAGTATCTGGGATATAGTTTTCAGTGGTATATTTATTTTTATTTAAAGGTTCTATTTGCAGAATCCAAACATATCTGTCCAAATAATATTCAAAATTATAGTATGTAGTTTCAACCTTCAATGTATTTTCATCGGTATAAAGACCATAAAGAACATTCTGTAGGTGTTCTTCCATAGATTTGTGGTGCATAAGCTCGTTCTTGGAAGTGCTGATCATGCACAGAATAAAGTATGGAAGTAATTCAACAATAAAGTAAGTATTGAGATTGCCCCACTTTTGGTTGAATTTTTCAATGCACAAGTATCCAATAATATTATTGAAGGATTTTAAGTAAAAGCAATAATATTCGCATCCATTATGCTCAAAAACCACTGGATCTAGGGAATTGGACTGATTGATATTCCAACCTGATAATTCTTCGGACCACTTCTTAAAGGGTAGGTCACTAGAAGCCTTATCTTGAATAGGGCTGCTGTAGCATAATAAGTGAAATTGTTTGGAAAATAAAAAAACTTCATGCTGCAAAAATAGACTAACAATGGAGGTCAGGTTTTTTACATTAAAATCTTCCGAATTCATCAGACAAATGATATTATTTTTAAGCTGCAGTTCAAAAAAAGAAAGTATTTTTTCTTCTCTAATAATTGGAAAAAGTACAGTCTTCCAGAAATTTTCATTATGGCTGCCCTTTATAAAATGAAATAATGGCAGCGAGTTTAATGAAAACAATGAGACAACTTCCGTATCAATGGCGGTAAAGTCGGAGTTATGGATGATGCAGCAGCCCATTATTTTTTTTGAAATAAGTGCTATAATAATTTTTTTAAGTGCTTCATCGGATATAAAGTCTTTTATTATAAAAACAAAGTCATCCTTTTGCACCCAGAAGAGACTCCCAGAGAATGCGATAATAGAGACATTCGTTATATCCTTTTGAAGTAAGGTATTGTCGTGGACATTGTAAACATGTGTAACATTGTTAAACTTGGAGAAATCTTCTAAATTCATATAATCACCCCTGCTAATTAGGATAGACATAAATATTTATATTATTCTAGACTGATTCAGTTATAATAGCAAGGGATAATTATAGTAATATTGTATATAATTCTCAAAAGGGCTTTTTGTTAATGAATTTGACTATGCTATAGGTTTTGTAGTAAATGGGATGGAATATTTATTTTTGATATTAAAGATTGAATGGAGGAATAATTTAATTATGAGTATAGGAAAAATAAAAATAGGAGCTGTAACTATCGGACAATCTCCCCGAGTAGATATTACTGAAGATATTAAGGATATACTTGGAGATGAATTTGAGATTGTAGAGAGGGGTGCTTTGGATGCATATGACTACGAATATGTATCTAAATATTTCTACCCTGAAAAGGGTGATACTATATTGGTCAGCAGGATGCGGGATGGAAGTCAAGTGAAAATTGGCGAGGAAAAGATCATACCTTTACTTCAGGAATGTATAGGAGCTTTGGAAAAACAAGGGTGTCAAATGGTTCTGATGCTATGTACGGGGAAATTTCCAGAATTCCAACATAATACCCTTTTGATTCGTCCGCAGGAAATGCTCCAACTCACTGCCCAAAAGCTGAGTGATGGTAGTAAAATTGGTGTGATTATTCCTGATGGGGATCAGGCAGATGTCATTAAACACTGGTGGGGTCGAAATGGAGTGGAAGTGGAGCTGGCAGTTGCATCTCCGTATAAAGAATGGAACAATATTATTAAAGCGGCAGAGACCTTCAAGGATAAAAATGTCGCATTAATTTTTATGGACTGCATGGGATATTCTGTAAAGATGAAGAAAAGTGTCAGAGAAATATCAGGTAAACCTGTGCTACTGGCAAGGACTTTGACAGCACGAATCGTAAAGGAATTATTTGAATAAAATCTACAATTATTGCATTCTAAAGAGCTCCACTGCTGGAGCTTTTTTATTTTTGAAACACGGCATATCTAATAAAATTCTAATTATTCATATTGACAAATCAATGTTTTATAAGTACAATTATATCGATATCATAATACTTATAAAACGTAAATGAGGTGTAATACATGCAAAGTGATCAAAACATGTTTCAATCTGTGTCAAAGCAAACCCTGCAGCGGCTTCCGTTATATTTAAACTACTTAAAAACACGAAGCAAAGAGGGTATTTCTAATATTTCAGCTCCTATAATTGCAGACAGTTTAAATCTTAATGAGGTTCAGGTGCGTAAAGATTTGGCGTTGGTAAGCAGCGGAGGACGCCCCAAAACTGGTTACAGAATTGATAAGTTGATTGCAGATATCAAATCCTTTCTAGGGTATGATAACGTAAATGAAGCGATTTTGGTGGGTGCAGGGCAGCTCGGAAAAGCATTGCTGTCATATAAGGGGTTTGATGAATATGGACTTAATATTGTTGCTGCCTTAGATATAGATGAAGAGCTTATCGGCTCAATGGTAAATGGAAAGCAAATTTTATCCATGGAAAAGATGAATGATCTTTGTAAGCGCTTAAATGTGCATATGGGAATTATTACAGTCCCAGCAGAAAATGCACAACTAGTTTGCAATATGTTAATTGAAAGCGGTATACTTGCTATTTGGAATTTTTCCCCAGTTCATTTAAACGTACCTGAACATATTTTGGTACAGAATGAAAATATAGCGACATCTCTTGCTGTCTTATCAAAGCACTTGATTGAAAAAATGTCAAAGAACATGTAAGCATAGTAAACTCAATATATAAATTAACAAAGGGGGACAAATATGAACATTTATGTATGCGTTGGCAGTTCATGTCACTTAAAAGGCTCATACAATATTATTAATCTTATGAAAGAGTATCTTGAAAAGAGTGGGCTTTCTGATAAGGTAACCTTGAAAGCAGCATTTTGCCTTGGCAAATGTACTAACGGTGTAACCATCAAGGTGGATGAAGAGATTATTTGCGGCGTTTCTACTGATAATTTTTCAGAAATATTTACCAAATATGTGCTTGAAAAGTAGAGGTATATTTTCAGTAACAAGAGAAACACACAACTATTCATGATAAGGTCATTAGTAAAGAAGGAGAATATTACAATGAATAATTACCTAAACTTGAAAAAATCCAATTGTAAAAATTGTTACAAGTGCATTCGCCATTGTCCTGTGAAATCCATACGATTTTCTGACAATCAGGCACATATTGTTGAGGATGAGTGCATTTTATGTGGGTTGTGTTTTGTTGCTTGCCCTCAAAATGCAAAGGAAATACGCAATGATGTTGATAAGGTTAAAGAGATGATTGCATCTGGTCACCCTGTTTATGCCAGCATAGCCCCATCGTTTGTGGCAAATTATGTGGGAATAAATATTAAATCAATGGAGCTGACACTACAAAAGCTTGGCTTTTTTGCTGCTGAGGAAACTGCAATTGGAGCGACAATCGTCAAAAAGAGATATGAGAATATGATAAAAGAGAACAGCGAAGACGTAATAATATCCTCGTGCTGTCATTCAGTGAATACTTTAATTCAAAAATATTACCCTGAAGCTTTACCTAAACTTGCACATGTACTGTCGCCTATGCAAGCACATTGTTCCAAAATAAAAAAAGAACATCCTGATGCTTATACGATATTTATCGGACCATGCATATCAAAAAAAGCGGAAGCCGATCAATATTCAGGAATTGTTGATTGTGTATTGACATTTGAGGAGCTGTCAGGGTGGTTTGCAGAGGAAAATATATCCTTTGAAAATTCAAAGGATGCCGATGAAAAAGGCAGAGCAAGACTGTTTCCTACAGCTGGCGGTATTCTCCGTACTATGGTTTGTGATCAAAAGGATTACAGCTATATCAGTGTTGATGGAATTGATAATTGCATTAATGCAATTAAAGATATTATTGACGGTAATATTTCGAAGTGCTTTATTGAGATGTCGGCCTGTTCAGGAAGCTGTATTGGGGGGCCAGCGATGGATAAGAAACACAAAGCACCCATTCGTGATCTGATAACAGTTAACAACTATGCAGGGAAGAATGATTTTTCCATTGATATTCCAGATGCAAAAGAGCTTAAGAAGGACATAGCTTTTGTTGGTTTACATTCACAGATGCCTGGAAGTAGTGCTATTAATGAAATTCTTAATAAGATGGGAAAAGCAACGCCAGAGCAGGAGTTAAACTGCGGAAGCTGTGGTTATAACACTTGTAGAGAAAAAGCAATCGCCGTTTATATGGGAAAGGCTGATTTAAATATGTGTTTACCATATTTAAAGGAAAAAGCTGAATCCTTTTCAGATAACATTATTAACAATACTCCAAATGGAATTATGGTTTTAAATGAAGAACTTGAGGTTCAACTAATTAATGCATCAGCTTGTAACATTATGAATATCAACAATGCTCGCGATGTGCTTGGAACTCCAGTTGAACGTATTCTTGATTCGCAAGCATATGTCAAGGTTATATCAAGTGAGGAGAATCTATATGATAAGCGAGTATATCTTGCTGAGTATAAAAGATATATAGAAGAAACTATTATTTACGATAAAAGCTATCACATCATAATGAGCATTATGCGTGATGTAACGGAGGAAGAAGTTCAACGCTCAAAGAAGGAGAATATCACCCAAAACACCATAGAAATCGCCGATAAAGTCATAGAAAAACAGATGCGTGTTGTTCAAGAAATTGCATCCTTGCTCGGTGAAACAACAGCTGAAACAAAAGTTGCGTTGACTAATTTAAAGAGGATTTTAAATGATGAATAATCTTTGTATAGATATTGGATATAACAGTTTGAATAAATATGGTGAACAGCTTTGTGGAGACCGTGTTGACGTGGTGAAACAGGATGAAAATTCTCTTATTATGGTGCTTGCAGACGGACTTGGTAGCGGAGTAAAGGCAAATATTCTTTCAATACTCACCTCAAAAATTATTTCTACTATGATGGCTAATGCCATGAGTATTGAAGAGTGTATTTCTACAATAGCTTCCACATTACCAGTATGTGAAACGAGAAAAATTGCGTATTCAACCTTCACAATTATACGTGTGACAGACAACAAATATGCAGAAATAATTCAATATGACAATCCGCATGTGATACTGTTGCGAAACGGAAAGAATATTGATTATCCGAAAATCAGCGTAGAGATAGATGGAAAGATTATATATAAGTCCAAACTCACATTACAGCTTGATGATGTTTTTATCGCTATGAGTGACGGTGCGGTATATGCAGGCGTTGGTAGAGCATTAAATTTTGGTTGGCAACGACAAAATATTATTGAATATTTAGAAAGGCTATATCAAAGTAATTATACAGCAAAAACTATTGTAACGCTTTTACTTGATGAATGTAACAGACTTTATGATGGTAAGCCCGGGGATGACACAACGGTAAGTGCAATTAAGATACGCCAGTGTCAATCAATGAATTTGCTTATCGGTCCACCCTCCGACCCGAATGATGTGGAAAAAATGATGTCTTTGTTTTTCAACCAAGAGGGCAAGCATATTGTTTGTGGGGGGACAACCTCCTGTCTTGCTGCTGAATATCTCGGTAAAAGTGTTGATACCCAGATTGATTATATTGATCCTGAGATTCCTCCAATAGCTAAAATTAAAGGTGTAGATTTAGTAACGGAGGGTGTTATCACAATTAATAGAGTGTTAATGTATGCTAAAAGCTATTTGAAGGATAACGAATACTATACAGACTGGAACTTCAAAAATGATGGGGCATCACAAATTTCAAGGTTTTTATTCGAGGAGGCAACTGATATTAATTTTTATGTTGGTAAAGCGGTTAATCCGGCTCACCAAAATCCTAATTTACCTATTAGTTTTAGTATAAAAATGCGGCTTGTGGATGAACTTTCAGAATGTTTAAAAAAGATTGGTAAACGAATTAAAGTTAGCTATTTTTAAAGAAGGGATAATTATGAGAAAGTTTGATACTAATGTACAGTATTTAAAATACAAAGTTTTAAAAGAGGTTGCATCACACGCATTTGAGGGTAGACTTATTGAGTGCTATAACGATATTCCGAAGAAAATTGTGCCAGGACCAGAGTCAACCATGCGTTGCTGCATTTACAAGGAACGTGCCATAGTTGCAGAAAGAATAAAACTTGCAATGGGTGGCTGTAAGTCAAATCCCAATATTATTGAAGTTATAGATATTGCCTGTGATGAATGTCCCGTTGGAGGCTACGAGGTTACAGAGGCTTGTCGTGGTTGTATTGCACACCGCTGTGAGGCTGTTTGTAAATGTGATGCCATTACTTTTGATAATCATCTTAAGGCACATATTGATAAGGGAAAGTGTGCAGAATGTGGCAAATGTGCAAGCGTTTGTCCATACAGTGCTATTGCAAACAACAAACGCCCTTGCGAAAAAGCTTGTAAGGTTAAGGCAATCAGTATGAGTGAAAGTCAAGCAGCGGCTATTGATAAAGATAAATGTATTGCCTGTGGTTCTTGTGTTTACCAATGCCCGTTTGGTGCAATTGTGGATAAATCCTTTATTCTTGATGTTATTAACTTAATCAAAAAAAGTGGGGGCAATACAAAATACAAGTTGTATGCAGTGGTTGCACCATCTATTTCAAGCCAATTTAGCTATGCACAGTTAGGACAGGTAATAAGTGCTATTAAGGTGTTGGGTTTCCACAGCGTTGTTGAAGCGGCACTAGGTGCGGACATGGTTTCCTATGCGGAGGCAAAGGAACTAACCGAAAAGGGATTTTTGACAAGCTCCTGCTGCCCTGCATTTGTGGATTATATTAAAAAACAATTTCCTCAGATGTCAGATAAGATTTCACATAATCTTTCTCCTATGGCTACTATTGCAAAGTATATAAAGCACACCGACCAAACAGCAAAAGTAGTGTTTATAGGGCCATGCACTGCTAAGAAAATGGAATTTCAGCAAGAAGCAGTACAACCATATGTCGATAGCGTGATAACCTTTGAAGAACTACAAGCACTTTTTGATAGCCGAGGTATTAATCTTTCATCATTGCCACTAGATGTTTTGGATAATGCTTCGTATTTTGGCAGAATTTTTGCCCGAAGCGGCGGACTTGCAGATGCTGTTAAGCAAGCATTAAAAGAACAAAAGCTTGATTACTTTGATTACAAGCCGATTTCATGTGATGGCATTGAGGCTTGCAGAATTGCACTTTTAAAGGCTTCAAAAAATGCATTGCCTAACAATTTTATTGAGGGTATGGCGTGCAGTGGCGGCTGTATAGGTGGAGCAGGCTGTCTAACTCATGGAGAAAAGGATAAAAATGAAGTGGATAAGTATGGTATGGAAGCTTTTGAAAAATTTATAACAGACACCATTAGAGTGTTATAGATTCCTCCTAAAAAAAAGCTGCTATAAGACTATAAAAAGTGCAATTTTATAATTCGGATTGTAGTATAAAGCTGCAATCTGAATTTTTTTAGATATTTAATTTATGGGTGGCTTTAAACTTGCATTTTTAATAACCAACCTCTCTTAATTTCGCTTGACAAATACATTATTGGTTCATTATGATTATAAGGTTAATGAGCTTAAGTTATAAGAGTGAAACAAAGGGATAGATGTGAAATAGAAAGAATATATCTAAAATCAACATTAAAGTAATATTTGTAACAAGGAGGATAAAATTATGTCAACAGAAGCATATTTAAATAGGGGCGTATCTCCAACTAAGGAAGATGTACATAAAGCTATAGCTAACCAATCACAAGGTATATTTCCAGGATCATTTTGTAAAATAATCGAAGATACTATGGGTAATCCTGATTATTGTACCGCCATGCATGCGGATGGTGCAGGCACAAAATCCATATTAGCATATCTTCATTTTAAAGAAACAGGTGATACCAGTGTATTTAGGGGTATAGCACAAGACTCTATTGTAATGAATATTGATGATCTTTTGTGTGTTGGAGATGTGAACAATTTTGTTGTGTCAAATACAATAGGAAGAAACGCACATCGTATAAATGGAATGATTTTAAAAGAGATAATTGAAGGTTATGAGGACTTCGCTAACAATATGAAAAAGTATAATGTTAATATGATTATGGCTGGCGGAGAAACAGCAGATATCGGAGATCTTGTTTCTACGGTAATAGTTGATTCAACAGTTTTTGTAAGGATATTACGCAACAAGGTAATAAATTGTGCTAATATTAAGCCGGGAAATGTGATTGTTGGGCTAGCTTCATCTGGCAAAGCCACTTATGAAAATTCATTTAATTCTGGGATTAGTTCAAATGGATTTACAGCAGCACGACATTTAATTTTATGCAAAGATTATGCAAGAAAATATCCTGAGACTTTTTCAAATACTATTGATATGGGGAATGTATACTGCGGAAAATATAAGATGGAAGATAAATTACCAAATAGCAGTCAAACAGTAGGTCAAGCACTTTTATCTCCCACTAGGACATACTTACCGATTATCAGAGAGGTTGTTTCAAAGCATTTTGATTCAATAAATGGTATTATTCACTGTACAGGTGGAGGACAAGTAAAGTGTAAGTCATTTGGCAGCAAATTGCATTACATTAAAGATAATTTATTTGATATTCCAGCGATTTTTGAGTTAATAAAAAATGAATCGGAAATAACGTCAAAAGAGATGTATCAGGTATTTAATATGGGTCATAGATTGGAGATTTATTGTGACTCAAATAGTGCAAATGATATAATTGAGATTTCTCAAAAATACAATGTAGAAGCAAAAATTATTGGTAGAGTAGAAGCAAATTGTGATGATAATTGTAATAATAAAGTTACTATTATTGATGGGGATAATGAGTATATTTATATTTAATATATAATGTAGTCTATTCTGAAAATCAAGAAAGAAGAGATATTATATGACTATCTTATTAAGAAATTGAATATGTTTCAAGTTTATGATGAAATGAACCCTTAAAAGCGGACATTACCTAGGCTTTTTTATTCTTTCACTATAATTGACAATACTAGCTAATATAGATACAATTAAACTAGTAATTTAGTAAACTACTAGTTTAATAAAAATATGGAGGGTAAGCAATGAAAATACCTACTACTTTAAAGCACAAGCCAGTAATTGTTTCTGAAAACTATGAAAATGTTGACGGAAGATATGCATATAATACAGATGCAAAGGGTCTTTCATTAGGATTAGCACAATGGAATGACAGGGGTAAGCTAGATATTTCAGCCAAGGTATGGAGATATACAGGAGAAAAATGGTCCAGACAGTCTGAGGAATTACCACTTCACCGTGTGCTTGACCTGGCAATTCTCGTTTGCAGAACAAAGCTGCATTTTAGAGAGGCGTATAGATATGAGAAATTATATGACACAGAAAAGCCTGTTATTGATAGGGTAGGACTACAGGGTGATGCTATGACAGTAGCTGTATGTACTGATAATGAAAAGATAGATGAGGATATCAAATTATTCAGTCAAGCTCTTAGCAATGATGATGAGATTATTGGTGAACGCTTGCGTACCTTGTCAAGGATTTTAAAAGAGATGGGATATTAACATTTGATTGGAGAAATTTTAATGGTCAATGTATTTGGGATTAAAATTGATAGAAGCATGGATCAAATAACATTTTCTGCACTGCTTGAAAATGTATCTGGAGAGAAGAAAGAAAGAATAGGTAAGTACAGGAAGTATGAAGACAAAATAAGGTGTATGCTTGGAGATTTAGTTGTTCGTTATGTATTGTGTTCTGAATATCAATTGAAAATGCATGATATAGAATTTATAAATAATGACTATGGAAAGCCTATGCTAAAATTATTTGAGAATATTCATTTTAGTATTTCTCATTCTGGAGAATGGGTTATGTGTGCCTTTGATGATTCTCCAATTGGAATAGATGTAGAGGTTATTGGTAATAACGATTATGGGATAGTAAAACGATATTTTCATAAAAATGAATGGGTAGAGTTTAGTAAAAAGGATGAATCGGATAAAACTTCATTTTTCTATAAGCTCTGGACTGCAAAAGAGAGCTATATAAAAATGGTTGGAAAGGGAATGAGCATTCCCCTAAACTCATTTTCGGCACTAGATGGAATTGTTACATTAGAGAATAGCACAGATAATATAAATGAAAAATCATATTTTGAAAGCTTTAACTTGGACGATAATCATGCGGTGGCGGTTTGTACAAATAAAATCGAGTTTAATAAGTATTTAAAGGTTTTATCAATTGATGAGCTGTTGGATTTCTTTCTGAAATTAAAGAATGAAGCATTTGGATAAGTATGCAATTTATTTAAAATAGGGGTATCCCTAACGTTTATATACTTAGAGTAAGATATTTAATGCTAAATAGTTAGTGATACCCTTTAGAGACCTATTTAGTTAGTACAGAACTCTATCTTTTGCAGTTTCTTTCCTTCAGGAATAACAACTCCATGTATTTGAGCTTGTTTGATCATTTCATTTTGGTCTGTGATTATTACGGGAACTCCTTCACCATTAGTTACTATATGTCTTGACTCATGAATATTTCCCAAATTACTTGCAGTCACCGTAATAAGGGTCACAATTAATAGAAAAGCTGTGAATGTTAATAGAATTATTTTTTTCCTCATTAATACACCTCCCTTCCAATTGATTTATATATAATATGTGTTAACATACTAATATGTCACCTTACAAATTTTGAACAAATATAGGTTATATATTACCCAAAAATAACAGAATCTAATACCTGTAGTTTGTTACTGCAATCCTCTGTGTGGAGGAATTGTTAAGGATAAAGGAGACAAAAGTGTGCATATTTAAATGCACACTTTTGTTTCCCTATATTATTAATAATACCATATCTTCATAAAATATGATCCGAGTGGTTTGTATGCACTTCCTGTAGCATAGTATGTATCATCTGAACCTATGTTATCTGCCCATACATCATAATCTACTCTTTTATATGTTATGTATGTTTTTACTTCTAAAGTTGAACCAGCAGGAACGGTGGTTGTACTTGTTAAAGTAACGGAATAGCTACTTGTAACACTGAAACCAACACTTGCTGAAATCTCTGATACAGTAACCCCTACACTTGCATTAGCCGTTGCATCTATACTTTGAGTTTGAGATATTGTAGCAACGTCTGGACCATCCCAAAAATTATCCATATATGGGTCATTGGGGAAATACCAACCTGTTCCTCTATCAGTAATAGATTTAATGTAATAGTCCCAAACAAGAGTTTGAATAGGCGAGGCTGGATTATTGAAGGAAGTACCATTAGTATTTGGAGCTGTTATTGGTTCGCAAATTTCTATTCTCTGTAGTTTCTTTCCATTAGGAGCTACGATACCAAATTCATTTTTTAAATTTTCTAGTTCTTTAGAATCCGTAACAACAGTGACATTTTGACCATTTTCTATGACCTCATTCTTTACTTTAATGCCATTCTTAATAGCTTGTAGATTTTTGCATTGGTTTGGATTATCATTGCTTATTGCATAAGCAATACCGGAAAAACTAAATACCATTGTTAATACGAGCACTAAGCTGACAACCATTAATAAACGTTTTTTCATAATAATCCCTCCTATGATAAAATATGTTACACATAAATATTATCATAAATAGATAATACTGTAAAGTATATGTGAATAATTTACAGTATTAGAACCCATAAGTGCCAGGCACCAAACATACGAACATATGTATGAGTTCGAAGGTAGAGGAATACATATGGAGTAGCGATTGGTACTACAGAAACAATGTAAGCAACTTTATAAATATAGATGTACCTCTTAGAATGCTGTCAGAAGACAGGACAGAAGCATTGAAGCCGCATATTGATTATATGTATGAAAAAGAAACCTATGACAGCAAAACTGCCATAGGTGACAAGCATATGTTATAATGTGTAAAGCATGGAAAGAAGTTTAACACAGTATAAACTAGTAAATAAGTTCTTATGTTCGGTGCCTGGCACTTATGACACCAATTTAGCAGACCGCAGCCCTGAGTCTGTAGCTAGATATAGCCGTAGCAGGATTATAGAATCAAAATCCTTCAAATTGAAGGCATATTTTTTATCTGGCGCAGAATTTCCAAATAAAGAAGAACAAATAACTGAATATATTGAAAGCATCTATACTGAAATAAATGAATATAATAGCGAAGAAGATATTAAAATTTTTGATAAGCTACGAGATATATGCGTAACAAATAATTATAACAAGCAATTAGCAAAATTATATTGGTGCATAGGTAAGTATTACAACACAATTAATAAGCCTAGTATTTCGGTAGAATACTATAAGCTTGCAATAAACATGTATGACAATATAGATGATACGGGAAATAAGACGTTGGCAAGAATCGATTTAGGGTTAATATATTTATTAATAGGAGAATGCCCAAATGCAATAGATATGTATGAAGGTATACTTATTGATGAATCTAGCTGTAAGATTTTAAAACCTGAGAAATTATTTCTTATTTACTACAGGTTAGGAATAGCTTTATCGGATATTAATGAGAACAACAAGGCAAGAAAAATATTGGAGAAGTCTTTGAAATATGCTAATGATAACATATTAAAAGGAAATGCATTACATAATATTGGTATATCATATAAAAAACAGAAACAGTATAAAAAGGCTCTTGAATATTATAATCAGGCATTGGAATGTTTTGACGTATCAGATAGTATAAATATAAGTATAGTGAAAAATAATATTGCAATGCTTTATTATGTACAAGGAAAGTTCGCTGACGCTTTAGATAATATAAAAATGGCTATGGATATGTTGAATGATGATAAAGAGTTAGGATTAATGTACAATTATTTAGATACTTATTCATTAATTATGATAAGCCTTGGAGAACCAATGGAAGCTTTTGAGCTTTTACTTGATTTAACAGAACACACATCTGATTATATACAATATAAGAAAAAAATATTGCATGGAATAAAGATAATATTAGATTATGGAATAAAGTATAAGAATGACAATATTGTATCGAGGTTACAAAATATAATAGTGGGATTAATTAAGAGGAATGAAAGTAGCCAAGAATTTATATTACATTTAAAGGCTTATCTAGGGGATATATATTATTCTAATTACATAGGTGGGGAGGTATAATATGAAAAAGATATTGGTATTATTAATTTGCCTAGGAATATTGATGAATAGCACCCTTACCATATTTGCAGATGATGAAACACATCCATTTAGTCAATCCCAAATAACGCATAATATTTAAAATGGAGGCATAGTATGAAAAAGATATTGATAATATTAATTTGCTTAGGAATATTGATGACTAGTACACTTACCGTATTTGCAGGCGATGAAGATGACCCATGTAGTTCACCAAGAATGACCCAGAATATTTAGAAAAATAAGCAAGTAAAATGTAGTGCGACTTAGTAATAAACTAGGTCGTATTTTTATTTTTAATAATTTACTTTTTGTATAAAAAATAACTGAAAAAGCCTGAAAAGCATTGAAATAAAACAAAACTCGACAAAATATAATATAGAAAAAAACCATTCAGTAGAGCTATAACT
This sequence comes from Lutisporaceae bacterium, assembly GCA_049684915.1. Classification (GTDB taxonomy): domain Bacteria; phylum Bacillota; class Clostridia; order Lutisporales; family Lutisporaceae; genus GWB2-37-7. The sequence goes on from JBAVGO010000111.1 coordinate 33,407, forward strand.
TTATATAATGATAAGCTTAATTTGATAGTCAAATAATGTCCCAGAAAATGTAAATTATGTAAATTGAAATTAATAATGAATTACTATATACTGTAAATGGAATTAAGAATGACATATATTAGGGAGGAAAATATGAAAAACACAAAACTTTGTTTAAATGATGAGGATATAAATAAACTATTGCTAAGTATGGTTGAGGAAATAAAAAGACTGCTATATGCTAGCAATCAATAATGGTGACTTTTACTTATTTAGCTCCATGCTTTAATATTTGTTCAAATGCTTCTTGAGGAATTTGGTCATTTTTTGATATAATGCTCTCTTGTTCAAGTAGCAATTTAAATTTATCTATTATTTCTTTATATGACTTATATTCTATATTATTAGGGTCTAGTCCATCTTCTGATTGGATTGCTTCTATCCGATTATTAGTTCTATCAAGTAAATAATCTGTAGACGCATTAAAGAAATCAGCAAATTTATTAATTGTTTTAACTTATTACCACTAAACATAAATAATCCTCTTTTCACTTTGCGTAATTTAAATATAGCATATGAGAATAATTAATAAATGAATTTACAAAAAAATGTACAAAATTTATTGACTTTACATGAAATGTAAATTATAATCAAATTGGATTTACGTTTTGCGTACAATAAATTATAGTAAAGGATGCGTTTTAGATGAAAAATGAAAAGTTAATTCTTAAAAAGATAAAGGAATATTTGGTTGAAGAGATAACTTGTCTAAAGAAGCAGGAAAATGAATACAATGATGCATTTAAAATAGATTACAGCGAAAGCATAAACCCAAATTATAAGCGAGATGTAAGGACAGAACTTGAATGTTTGCATGATATAATAAAATTTTGGGAAGGTATTTAAGCTATTTCTTATTTATGTTTGGTTAATTAAATAAAATTAACGATTGATACAGTTTATAAATAAATCTTCAACCTTAAAAATTGAAGAAGCTCTGGAAAATATCCTCCAAATAAAGAAAGAAGCTTGAAGTGTCACAAGTACAAGCTTCTTTCTTTATTTTTTGAAATAGAATTAAATTTTAGAGTTATACCCTTGTGGATTTTCCTTGACGCATAACTATAAAGACAATGTAATTATAATTGACAATAATGATATAATTTAGTAAAGTTTATAGAATAAGGGCGTAAAAAAATTAAAGGGAGGTCGTATTATGTCTATTGGACAAGAACTATCATCTATAGATTTTCAATCAATGATTGGAGGTCCGTTAAATGCTGTAATTAAGGCGCAAGCACAATCAGCACAAACATCAGTTGATTTTATTAAAAGCGTTGGATTCAATGCAGCAGATGCACAGGTTGATCCTGGTAAGCCAACTATGGTTACTTTTGCTTATGACAAACCTACTGAAGTAAAGGATGCTAATGGTAATATCACTATCACACCAGTGCCATATAATTTGACTGTACCGATTCTAACTATGCTTCCTATTCCTTTCATAAGGGTTGAAGAGGTTACAATTGATTTTAATGCGAAGATTAATTCTGTTTCAGAGTCTACAACAACATCATCGTCAGAATTAAATGCTTCTTTGGCTGTAAAGGGTGGATGGGGTCCTGTATCTGCTGAGTTGAAATGTAGCTACAGCAACAAGAAATCTGCATCCGCTACAGAAAAGACAGAAAGAACTTACAGCTTAAATATTCATGTTCGTGCTGTTCAAGATGAGCTTCCAGCAGGACTAGAAAAGCTTTTAAACATTCTTGAAAATAACATCCAAGAAGTAAAAGCAGTGTAATAAAATTTATAAACGCAGGTAAAGGGATGCCATAAGCTTTCCTTTACCTGTTTATCATATATGTTGAAAAACATATAAAATATATCAGATTATCAAGGAGGCAAAGTATGGCAGATTTAGGCACTCTTTTGGGTTCACTAATGTCCGGATTAATTAGTGCACGTCGTATGGCTGATGAGCAAACGGCAGCACTAGCAGAATACTACAAAAGCAATCCACTTCTTGAAGGCTTGTCAGTTCCACGCATACGTATCCCTGAATTGACCATTGATATGCCCGTGCTTTTCGAGAATTATGTGATAGGAGAAATTGGGGCGTATGAAGATTCAGCAAAGATTGCAGCTGAGATAGAAGCACAACTGAGATTACACTTGTCTAAAAGTAATACAAAACTCAGTCCTACTTTCTATAAGACGTTTACAGATGAGGTTATAAAACAGCTTGAATTATTAAAAAACACTGATTCACCTATCGTGAAAGAAGCTGTTGCACGTAGTGTGCAAGGTGCTTTTGCAAATGTGCTGACTAGAACTAAAACCACTCTGTTAGATAAAGAAAAGGAAATAATTGCGAAAGCTCTCAGAGACAAGGTTCACAAGGTCTGCATTTCTAAACAACCAGTAAATTCAAATATTGAGGCGAATATCAAGACAGCAGATGTAAAAGAAAAAGCAACAAGCTCCAGTGTTGTACGCCTGAAAATCACCTTGAAGGAAGAAGGTCTTGAATGGGCTACTCAAGCAAGCGAAAATGGCGGGGTAGTACGTACATTACAGCCAGAGTAATTGAGGAGGTCTATAGATGCAATGTATTCTGCGTGAAAAACTCTTGGCACAGGCATTCAAGCTAGCTAATGTTAGTAATATCTATCGCAGCGATAGCCATCGTTTTGTTGATGCATACTTTAGCTGGTTGGAAGAGACTGAAAAGGATTTGTCTGGGTTAAGATCGACTATTAGTATTCTGTTACAGACAGAAAAAAGCTCTTTGACTTCAGTCTTAGACGGTAATTTGCCTAATAACATTCAAGAAGGAAAGAGCATAAGAAAATATCAAAAAGTTTTTGCAGCTCAATCCTTGGAGCGAGTTTCTAGAGAAATATATTCCAAGGTAGAAAATATAGATCAAACTCTTGAACAATTTAATGAAAAACTATGCCACACCATTGCTGTATTAGCGAGTAAGGAACCGCAGCTCTATGAAACACTTCAAGCAAATCAGCAAGGAATAGATACTATATGGAAGACTATGAGTAAGACACCAGAGACCATACCAATGTATAATTATTTTTGTGCAAAGCTAGTGTCAACAGACATTAATTACTTACTCATGGATATTATACAGAAAATTTTGAGCAACAAGGTCAATCCACTTTGAAAAACATCAACTTTGGTGGATAGGTATAAGATATGTAATTTCAAACTCTCTGCTGATAATTAGCTTGGCAGAGAGTTTATTATATAGTTTTATAAGCACTATATCCGAGAAAGCTACGAAGTAAAGTATAGAACAAATAATGTGCAAATATTGCTAAAGTATTATAAAATTAAGGGTAATATATATATATCGCACTAAACATTTTGCATGAGGGGGTAACACTATGACAGCTAGAGAAAAGTTATTTGCATATAGTAAAATCTATGACCAAAAAGGCAGTGAAGCTTTGTTTTTGGATGCAATGAGAGAGTCAGTTGAGCATCATCGTGTTCATTGCGAATTTTATGAGAAGCTATTAAAAGAACGTGGTTTTAGCGTTGATCATATTAAGTCGATTGCAGATTGTGCAAAAATACCAACAATTCCTGCACAATTTTTTAAACATCATGAAGTGTTAAGTGTTAACAAAGAAGATATAGAGATACATGCCACCTCCTCAGGGACAGAAGGTCAAAAAAGCCAAATCTTTCTCGATAGTGAGACAATTAAGCTTGGTACTAAAATGGCGATTAAAGCTATAAAATATCATGGAATAATCTCTATAATTCCTACAAATTACATTATTTTAGGGTATGAACCAAAAGAAGGCAATAATATGGGGAATGTAAAAATTGCTCTTGGAATGACACGATTTGCTCCTGCGAAAGAAAAGGTATTTGCATTAAGAGCTATTGGGGATAATTATGAAATCGATTATTTTGGAATTATAGATGCTTTTAAGAGCTTTAACAGACAAAGACTTCCTGTGAGAATTCTTGGGTTTCCCTCTTATTTGTATATGCTTTTAAAAAAGATGAAGGAAGCAGGCATGAAGCCACTTAAGCTAAACAAAAATTCCTTTGTTCTAACGGGTGGCGGCTGGAAGAAATTTGATGAAATGATGATAGATAAAGAGGAATTATATAACATGGTTGAAGAGTTTCTTGGTATCCCGGCTAAGAACTGTCGTGATTTTTATAGTGCAGTAGAGCACAGCGTTGCTTATCCAGAATGTCATAATCATCATATGCATGTACCAATTTGGAGCAGAGTAATTATACGTGATGTAAAAACCTTAGAGCCTTTAGGCTTTGATGAACCTGGATTTTTAAGCTTTATCAGTCCATTGGTTTCTTCTGTACCTGTATCTTCGATACTTATGGGAGATATGGCTGTATTAAGAGCTGGCAAAGAGTGTGGTTGTGGAATTGATACCCCTTACTTTGAAATTCTTGGACGAGCAGGGGCAGCGAAGGCAAGAAGCTGTGCTGTTGCTGCTTCTGAATACATGAAGGGAGAATAATATGGATAATATTTATAGAGGTGAACCCATTTTAAAGGATGATTTTATCAATAAGTTATGTGAATTAGAGTGGGATATCCAAAAGGACTTATTACTAGAGCCCTTGATGCCGGAGATAGTAATTGAAGCAGCACATATTTTGTCATGTGAAATCAATCAACAGGAAATAGTAATGCAACTCGTTTCTCTAGGGATTCCTAAATGGGCGGCAGAGGAATATGTTAGGGTGACGGTTAGCAGCCTAGATAAGAATGCACTTCTAAAAAAGGTAGCTGTTGAACTAGGGGAAGCTCCTTTTGTATGGAAAAAGGTTTGTGCTGGAATAGAAGAAAAGGAACAGCCCCTTGGAATAATTATGCATATTGGAGCAGGGAATACCTTAGGACTTTCTGCTTTTAGCGTTATTGAAGGGCTTTTGACAGGAAATATAAATATTCTGAAGCTGCCGGAAAATGAGAGCGGTTTATCTTCTAAGCTGCTTATGAGGCTGATTCAGATTGAACCTCGATTAAAACCATACATATATGTTCTTGATGTATCTTCAAAGAACAGCGAAGTCATCAATAAACTTGTTGGAATCGCAAATGCGGTTGTTGTATGGGGTTCAGATGAGGCAATTAAAGCTATCAGACAGCTTGCTCCCCCAGAGTTACCTATAATTGAGTGGGGACACCGTCTGAGCTTTGCTTATTTTACAGAAAATGAAAATGAGGAAGAAGCTTTTGCTGGTTTGGCAAGAGATATTTGCTTAACAGACCAGCTTTATTGCAGTTCTCCACAATGTGTTTTTTATGAGACTGATAATACTAAGGAGCTTGACAATTTTGCAGATAGGTTGGCAAAGCATATTGAAGCTACAGCAGAAAAATATACATCGGCAGCCAGACCAATAAACATACAAGCGCAAATTACTTGGATACATGAGCTTATTAAGATGGAGGAAATCTTAGGAGAAAAGAGATTAATTATAGATGCAGAGAAACAATTTAGTGTTATGGTAGACTATAATACTGAGCTGAAAGCATCTCCACTTTTTCGTAATATTTGGGTAATGCCAATAAAACGAAAAGAGCTATTAGGCATGTTAAGAGCGCATAAGGGCTATTTACAAACAGTAGGATTAAGCTGCAATGACAAAGACTCCGATGAGCTGTCTAGGATTTTCTTTGCAGCAGGCATCAATCGAATTACAACTTGTGGAAACATGTCGGTAAACTATACAGGAGAGCCACATGATGGCATTTATGCTTTAAGTAGGTATGTAAGGAAGGTTAATAAAAGATTTAATAGCGAAGGAGAAAGCTAGAAAGGTTTCCATAACAAAGAAAATTATAGTGAAAATTTGAATTATCTTGTGCTATAATCATAGATATGCCAACATTTTCTACATGTATGTACAAAATTGTCGGAATAAATTACGTTTGTTATACAAAATTCGACTACATTTGCATATGATTTCTGATATAATTTAAAAAAGGGCTTTTCCAAATGGAAATAAGGCTATAAGCTGTTTGTTTATGTAGCTAAAGTATGTTTTCTATAAATATTACAATGTTAGATATTACTATAATATTTATAAGACTTCTATACATTATAAAAATATATGTACTAAAGGTGGTAATTGACATGATTAAGTTGCTTTGCTTTCCATATGCAGGTGGAACTTCAGCGATTTATGCAAAATGGAAGAGGTATATTTCTAAGGAAATTGAGCTATGTCCTATAGAGCTTGCAGGAAGAGGCAAGAGATATGAAGCTCCGCTTTATAATAGCCTTGATGAAGTAATAGAGGATGTTTATAATATTATAAAAAATGATATAGATAATGATTATGCTTTTTTTGGGCATAGTATGGGATGCTTAATCGCATATGAGCTTGCACATAAAATAAAAAAGCTTGGCAAGGATAGTCCTTCTCATATATTCTTCTCAGGTAAGAGAGCACCCCATACTCAAAGAGCTTCTAAGGAGATGTATTTATTGCCTGATGAGGAATTTAAAAACGAAATCTTATCTTTAGGCGGGACACCTAAAGAGATTTTAGAGCATAAAGAATTATTTGAGTTATTTATTCCTATTTTAAGGGCAGATTTTAAGGTTAATGATACATATAAGTATATAGAGCCTGAAAGCAAGTTAGATTGCAATATAACAGTAATAAATGGAAAAGATGATAAGATATCATTAAATGAAATAATAGGCTGGAAACAGCATACATCTAAGGATTGCAAAATCTATATGATGGAGGGAGGACATTTTTATCTAAATGATAAGTATGAGGATATTATAAAAATTATTAATCACACATTAGTAATTTAACATGACAAGTTTTGTAAAAGTATACAGTACATCACATTTGAAATAACATAAAATCATAATAAATCATACAATAACACTAAAATGTCTAGAACATAGTATTGATTGAAAGCTTAGGTAGTTTATTTAATAAGTGAAAAAATTGTTGAGTAGGTGAGTTATAAATGAAAAACATACAAAAATTGGATAAAGCTAATATACAAGATTTAGTATCATTAAGTCCAATGCAGGAGGGTATGCTATTTCACTATCTGCAAAACCCCAATAGCAGTGAGTATTTTGAACAGCTCAGTTTAATATTATCAGGTAATATAAAAACTGAGCTTATAAAAGCTTCATGGAATTTTGTGGTCCAATCAAATGAAATGTTAAGAACTATTTTTAAATGGGAAAAGCTAGAGAAACCTATTCAAATTGTGCTTAAAAATTATGAAATACCAATCTTGGAATATGATATTTCAGAAGAAGACAGCCCAAATAAGCATAAATTGCTAAACATAATAAAAGAACAAGATATAAGTAAGGGAATAGATATAGGAGAAGAGCCCCTTAGGGTATTGCTTGTTAAGCTGGAAGCGAATAAGTATGAAATGATAATAAGCAATCACCATATTATATATGATGGCTGGAGCAACGGAATAATACTCAAAGAATTTTTTGAGGTATATAACAGCTTAAATAATAACATACAACC
>JBAVGO010000112.1:0-16162 GCA_049684915.1 Lutisporaceae bacterium
AGCTTGTGTCCTTCAAAGTTTACTGTGTTAGCTATATCAGCTTGTGTCAATAGTATTTTGCTTCCACTATCCTTTAGTATGTATTCTATTCTATCTGTAGGGTAATCCGTATCTATTGGCAGATAGGCTCCTCCTGCTTTTAGTATTGCCATTACCCCTATTATCATTTCTATTGATTTATCTACTAGTATTGCTACTGCATCATCTGCTTTTACACCCCTGCTTCTTAAGTTTCTCGCTATTATATTTGCTTTTTCGTTTAGTTCTTTGTAGGTTAGTTGTTTGCTATCAAATACTACTGCTGTTTTGTCTGGTGTCTTCTCTGCTTGTTCTTCAAATAGTTGCTGTATCGTTTTATCCTTTGGATAAGCTGTTTTTGTATTGTTAAACTCTACAAGCACTTGATGCTTTTCTTCATCGTCGATTATATTAATACTTGAAGCAGTTATTTCAGGATTCTCCACAACCTGATTTATAATCATGTTAAAATGGCGGCATATTTGCACTACTTGCTCTTCGCTATAGATATTTCCATTATGTAGAACTTTTAATATGATTGTTTCTCCAGGTATAATAGCTAGATTGAAATCATAATTTGTGTGTGTAAACATTTCAAAGTCTTTTATCGAAAATCCTAATTCCTGATTGCTATCTATACTGCTTAACTGCTTGTCCATAGGATAGTTCTCAAACACCATAATATGATCAAATAAATTGTTCTTTAGTATAGTATTTGTTTGCACATCTGCTAAAGGCATATAATCATATGTCATTGATTTTGAAGCATTTTTCTGTATTTTCTTAGAAAGCTCTATAAAACTTATATCATTTTCCTTTATTCTTACAGGTATGGTGTTTATAAATAAACCTACCATACTTTCAATTCCAATTACTTCAGGGGGTCTACCCGATACTACCGCTCCAAAAACAACATCCTCTGTGTTATTGTATCTTTGAAGCAGTATACCCCATACCGTCTGAAGAATTACGTTTAGAGAAATCTGATTCTCTCTTGCCATACTTATAAGTCTTTCTGTTATAGCTTCATTTATCTCAAATTGAGTTTCGCATTCTAAATATATACTTTCATTTGTTTTTTTATACAGACTCGGGACGGATGCCTGCTGTTCATAATCCTGTAGGTAGTCTTTCCAATAGGCTAATGCTTCTTCCTTATTCTGTCTCTTCAGCCATTTTATATAGTCGCTATAGGGATAATTGTTTGAAATGCTTATTTCCTTACCCTTTTTAAGCAGGCTATATGCTTTAAAAAAGTCACCTATTATTATGCCTAGACACCAGCCATCCATTATAATATGGTGATAGCTCCAGATAATCTCATATTCTTCTTCACCAGTTTTTATCACTGCTATTCTCATAGGAAGCTCCTTGGAAAGCTCAAAACTCTGTATTTTATCTTGTTTTACAAAGTCTTCAATATAGCTTTGTCTTTCTTCTTCCTTGAGATCAGATATATCCTTATAGCGTATGCTACCAGTTCTCTTCCTTAGGACAATTTGCACAGGTTGACTTACTTTTTCATAAAGAAATACAGTTCTTAGGATATCGTATTTCTCTATTATGAGATTAAAGCTTTTTTCAAACAGACTTATATCTATTTGCCCCTCTATTGAAAGTCTGCTCTGTTCAAAATATGCGCTTGATGTGCTGTCCATAATAGTGTGGAACAGCATTCCCTGCTGCATAGGGGATAAACTGTATATATCTTTAAAATTGCTTTTATCAAACACGTAATTCACCATCCCATCCCATTAATTCTTCTATAAATCTTTATAAAAATCATAAATTTCATCTAGTTGTTCTAAGCTTATATCATCTAAAGTTATATCACTTGGTGTCAGCTCTGTTATTCCTGTACTAACACAATGCTCTATTATATTTAGTAAATGTATTTTGTAGTAGTCTGCCAGCTTCAAAACACCATCCTTGGTTAACTGCTTCTTGCTATAATTGAAACTTAGGGTTAATTTGCCTTGTGCTATTATCCCATTAATATCAATCAAGTTAATGCGTTCTGATTCTAAGCTCATAGAATCCCCTGCAGCTATACCTAACACGTTGAATATATCTGTCGCATTATTTTCTTCAAACTGTCCTAGATAGTTAAAGCTTATTTCAGGTGTCTGGCTAAAGGACAGTTCTTGCCTGCTTTCTATGGGTGTAAGATATTTTAATATTCCATAGCCTATACCTTTATTGGGAATCTGTCTCAAGGATTCTTTGATACTCTTTATTTGATAAGCTAAGGAATCATGCTTGGTCATGTCTAATATCACTGGAAAGATAGATGTAAACCAACCTATGGTTCTATTTATATTGATATTTCCGACATTTTCTTCTCTTCCATGACCCTCCAGCCCTATCAATATACTGGAATTTCCCGTCCATTCTCTTAAGCTATAACCTAATGCACTTAGCAATATATCATTTATTTCTGTGCTATATGCATTATTTACTTCCATAAGCAGCTTTTCTGTTTGTTCTACTGTAAACTCTATAGTCAGTACATCGCTATCTTTTAATTTATTTGTAGCTCTCAAAGCCTCTTTTGATACTATATAATCAGATATAGTATCACTTAATTGAGTGATATTACTGTTTTCTACAGCTGTCCAATACTCTATCTCTTTTCTGATTTCATCACTGCTGCTATACTTTTGCAGTGCTTTAGCCCAAAGCTTATATGAGTCAGATTTAAGCTGAAACTCTATATTTTGATTATTCATGCATTGATTATAACCAATGGCAAAATCCTCTAAAATAATTCTCCAGGATATTCCATCCACTATCAAGTGATGTATGGCAATTAGAAGATAGTCTCCCTCTGTAGTCTTAAACATTACCACCTTTACTAAAGGACCTTTCTCCAAGTCAATACTTGCTTGTACCTCACTTGACTTTGAGTTAATGTTTTCTAAATAATCAGATATACTTCTAAAGTCATATACCTCAAAATCATACATATGCTCATTTATAGGCTTAATAACTTGTTTAACCTCTTGTCCGTAAATTTCAAAAACAGTTCTTAGAGCATCATGATGCTCTAAGATTTTTGTAAACACTTTATTTATAATACTCCCATCGAAGCCCTTTACAGCTTGTAGCATTACTGCCTGATTCCAATGGTGCATGTCTGTGAAGCTATGTTCAAAAAACCATTTTTGAATTGGAGTCTGCAAAACCTCGCCAGTAACAGGCTCCTGACTGGATTTGATGCTACTATATTCCACATACTTGCTTATTTTGCCTATGGTTTGGTTCTGGATTAACTGCTTAATATCCAATTTCATATTATATTTATGCAGCCTTGAGGTTACTTGTATAGCTTTGATAGAATCTCCGCCTAAGCTGAAGAAGCTATCGTTTATACCTATGTTTTCTATGCCAAGTACCTCTTTCCATATAGCTATAAGTATTTCTTCTGTTTCATTTGTTGCTGCGACATATTCTATTCCTGTCACTATGTTTTCCTTAGGCTCTGGCAGTGCTTTTTTGTCTACCTTTCCATTGGTTGTTATGGGCAGCTTTTCTAGCTGTACAATATATGATGGTATCATGTATTCGGGAAGCTCTCCGCCTATATAAGCTCTAAGCTCGTCAATTGTAAACTCTCTCGTGCCACTTACATATGCACATAGATAACTGCTGCCATCCTTATCTTCTCTGGCTATTACTATTGCCTCTTCTATTCCCTCATAGCCTTGAAGCCTTGCTTCTATTTCTCCTAGCTCTATTCTAAAGCCTCTTATCTTTACTTGGTTGTCTATTCTGCCTAAGAACTCTATATTCCCATCAGGCAGCCATCTTGCTAGGTCACCTGAGCGATACATTCTTTCCCCTAGTACAAATGGATTTGGTATAAACCTTTCTGCTGTTAATTCTTCTCTATTTATATAGCCTTTACTTACACCATCTCCACCAATGTAAATTTCTCCAGCAATCCCAATTGGAAGCACTTGTTTTTCACTATCTAATATATAAATTTGTACATTATCAGCAGGCTTACCTATAGATACAGATATATTCTTATCCTTATTGTAATCATACTTATAAAGCATACAGCCAACTACTGTCTCAGTAGGCCCGTACTCATTATAAATCTCAACATTCTTATTGAAGCTTTCATATACTTCTTTTGCTAATTCAGATTTTAAATCCTCTCCACCAAGTATCAATCGTTTTATACTTGAATTGCTGTTATCGATATCCTTTATCATACTTAAGTGAGCAGGGGTCAGCTTTACTATACCAACCTTATTTTCCAGAAATACTTGTCTTATTATTGGTTCATCCTCTTGATCCTTGTAAACAACTATTTTGTTTCCAGAAATCAAAGGTGTAAATATTGATGTAACAGTTAAGTCAAATGAAAATGATGAATATAGTGGGAAATCTAAGCTTTCATTTTTTACATATACTTTATTAGCCCAAGTAATATAATTAACTAAGCCTCCTTGCTTTATCATGGTACCTTTTGGTTTACCAGTAGAACCCGAAGTATATATTATATATGCCAAATTGTTAGGGTCACTTATAGCTTCTGTATTCTCTGTTGAATAGTTGCTAAAATCTTCATCTAAAGCGGCTGCTTCAATATCATAATTATTACTACTGCCTTTTTGCAGTAGAATACTTGTCCCACTATCACTTAAAATATATTTTATTCGATCTTCTGGATATTCAGAATCAATTGGTAAATACGCCGCTCCAGCTTTTAAAATTCCCATTATACCAATTATCATTTCCAGTGAGCGTTCCACCATTATTCCAACTATAGTATCAGGCTTTACACCCTTTGCTCTAAGCATTCCAGCTAGTTGATTTGATTTTTCGTTTAATTCCTTATAAGTCAGCTTTTCTTCCTTATATACTACTGCTATGTTGTTTGGCGTCTTTGCTGCTTGTTCCTCAAACAACTGCTGTATTGTCTTCTCTCTTGGGTACTCCGCTTTTGTATTGTTGAATTCCTTAAGAAGCTTAGCAGCCTCTTCATTGTCCACTATATTAATGCTTGCTGGATTTATCTCAGGCTTCTCTAAAATCTGGTCTATAACCATTTTAAAATGCTTTGATATTTGTTCTATTTGCTTCCTGCTATAAATATTCTCATTGTGCTGGAAGTTCAAGTTAATCCGTTCTCCAGGAATAATAATTATATTAAAATCATAGTTTGTGCGTTCAAGCATCTCGAAGTTCTGCGTAGAAAAGCCTAGCTCCTGGCTGTTGTCCATACTGCTTACCTGCTTGTTCATAGGATAGTTCTCAAACACCATAATATGGTCAAATAAATTATTTTTCAGTACAGTATTTGATTGTATATCTGTTATAAGCATATAATCATATGCCATTGATTTTAAAGCGTTCTCCTGTATTTTCTTAGAAAGCTCCATAAAGCTTTCGTTATCTTCCTTTATTCTTACAGGTATGGTATTTATAAATAGACCTACCATCCTTTCAATTCCAGCTATTTGAGGAGGTCTACCTGATACTACCGCTCCAAACACAACATCCTTTGTGTTATTGTATCTTTGAAGCAGTATCCCCCATATTGTTTGGAAAATTATGTTTAGAGAAATCTGATTCTCTCTTGCAAGCCTCTTAAGCCCTTCTGTTATAGCTTCATTTAACTCAAATTGAGTTTCGCAGTGTAAATACGTGTTTTCATTTGTTATTCTGTACTGTTTGGGGACTGCTGCCTGCTGTTCATAATCCTGTAGGTAGTTTTTCCAATAAGCCATAGCTTCTTCCTTGTTTTGCTCTTGAAGCCATTTTATATAATCGCTATATGGATAATTATTTACAGCACTTATTTCCTTACCCTTTCCAAACAAGCTATATGCTTTGAAAAAGTCCTCCATTATTATACCTAGACACCAGCCATCCATTATTATATGGTGAAAGCTCCAGATAACCTCATATTCTTCTGCGCCAGTCTTTATTACTGCTATTCTCATAGGAATACCCTCGGCAAGATCAAAGCCTTGCTGTCTATCCTTTACAGCAAAATCTTTAACATAGCTTTGTTTTTCTTCCTCATTGTTATTGGATAAGTCATTATAGAATATAGCTCCAGTTCTCTTCTTTAGCACAGCTTGAAGAGGCTCATTTACCTTTTCATAAAGAAATATTGTCCTTAAGGGTTCATGTTTTTCTATAACATAATTAAAGCTTTTTTCAAATAGGCTTATATCCACGTGTCCCTTTAATGTAAGTCTTGCTTGTTCAAAATATGCACTTGAAGCACTGTCCATAATATAGTGAAACAGCATTCCGCTTTGCATTGGAGATAGACTATATATATCTTTTATATCACTTTTCTTAAACAATTAATTCACCCTCCTATATGTTTTGCGCTAAACATTTTACAATTAATTCAAAATGTGCAAAACGTTTTCCTTGATTCATATGTTGTGAAAAATACAGTTTTGATAATACAAAAGCAGACGCTTCTAATGCTTTTGTGTTTGTTAAATCTTTTTCGCAACATATATATTTAAAATAAACAAAATAATTATATTAATCTTCAAAGAGATCAAAAATCTCATCAAATTCTTCTACGCTTACCCCTTTAAGAGTTATGTCACTTGCTGTCAACTCATTTTCATCTTTGTTAATGCAATGCTCAATTATTTTTATCAGATGTGTTTTGTAGTATTCTGCTAGCTTCATAACACCATCCTTAGTTAACTGTTTCTCGCTATAACTAAAATTTAGCATAAATTTGCCTTGTGCTATTATTCCGTTAATATCAATCAAGTTTATTCGTTCTGATTCTAAGCTCATAGAATCCCCTGACGATATACCTGACATGCTGAATATATCCGTTGCTCTGTTTTCTTCAAACTGTCCTAGATAGTTAAAGCCTATTTCAGGTGTCAAGCTAAAGGACAGCTTTTGTCTGTTTTCTACAGGTGTAAGATATTTCAATATACTATAGCCTATACCTTTGTTTGGTATCTTTCTTAAAGCTTCCTTTGTACTCTTTATTTGATATGCTAAGGAGTCATGCTTGCTCATGTCTAATATTACTGGATACATTGTAGTAAACCATCCCACTGTCCTTTTTATATTAGCATTGACAACATGTTCTTCTCTTCCATGACCCTCCAACCCTATCAATATACTGGAGCTTCCCGTCCATTCTCTTAAGCTATAGCCTAATGCACTTAGCAATATATCATTTATTTCTGTGTTATATGTGCTGTTTACTTCCTTTAGTAGCTTCTCTGTTTGTTCTGCTGTAAGCTCTATAGTTAGTATTTTACTATCTTTTAATTTATTTGTAGCTTTCAAAGCCTCTATTGACACCAAATAATTAGATATAGTGTCACTTACTGGTGTGACCTTGCTATTTTCTATTGCTGTCCAGTACTCGATTTCTTTTTTTATTTCATTACTGCTACTATATCTATTCAATGCTTCTGTCCACAGCTTATATGAATCAGTTTTTAGTTGAAGCTCTATATTTTGATTGTTCATGCATTGATTGTAGCCCATAGCAAAGTCTTCTAAAATAACTCTCCAGGATATGCCATCGACTAACAGGTGATGTATGACAATAAGCAAATAATCTCCCTCTGTAGTATTAAACAGTGCCAGCTTTACTAAGGGTCCCTTCTCTAAATCAATACTTGCTTGTACCTCACTTGACTTTGATTTAATGCTTTCTAAATAATCAGATATATTTCTAAAGTCATATACCTCAAAATCATACATATGTTCATTTATAGGCTTAATAACTTGCTTAACCTCTTGTCCGTTAACTTCAAAAACAGCTCTTAATGCATCATGATGCTCAATTATTTTTGTAAACACCTTATTTATAATACTCTCATCGAAGCCCTTTTCAGCATGTAGCATTACTGTCTGATTCCAATGGTGCATGTCTGTAAAGCTACGTTCAAAAAACCATTTTTGTATTGGAGTAAGCTCTACTTCGCCAGTCACAGTCTCCTGACTCGACTTGATGCTGCTGTATTCCACATACTTGCTTATTCTGCTTATAGTCTGGTTCTGGAACATCTGCTTGACATCTAATTTCATATTATATTTATGCAGCCTTGAGGTTACTTGTATAGCTTTGATAGAATCTCCACCTAAACTAAAGAAGTTATCATCTATACCTATGTTTTCAACGCCGAGAACTTCCTCCCATATAGAAGCAAGTATCTCTTCAGTTTCATTGGTTGGTGCAGTATATTCCGCTCCTGCCCCTATGCTTACATCAGGCTCTGGCAGTGCTTTTCTGTCTACCTTTCCATTGGCTGTTAAGGGCAGCTTGTCTAAGTATACGAAATATGCAGGCACCATATAGTCTGGAAGACTCTTCATCAGATGCTCCTTTATTTCCTCTACAGTCAGCTCACGCTCTGCCACTATATATCCGCACAAATACTTGTTATCATTCTTGTCTGACTTGTCTGCTACAATCGCCTCTTTTATATCCTTATGCTTTCGCAGTTCATTTTCTATTTCTCCCAGCTCTATTCTGTATCCCCTTATCTTTACTTGATTGTCTATTCTGCCTAAGAACTCTATGTTGCCATCAGGAAGCCACCTTACCAAGTCTCCCGTTTTGTACATTATTTCTCCAGGTATATAAGGGTTCTCAACAAACTTCTCTGCTGTCAGCTCAGAATTATTCAGGTAGCCTCTTGCTATTCCAGCTCCAGTAATACATAGCTCTCCTGATACTCCTATGGCTTGCAGCTTGTTGTTTTTGTCCAATATATATACCTGTGAGTTTGCTATCGGTCTTCCTATTGGTATATTGTCATACTCCTTATCTACTATGAAGCTTGTTGTTACTACTGTGTTTTCTGTAGGTCCGTAATTGTTTACCACTTTGTAGCTCTTAGCTTCAAAGTGTCTTAGCTTGTCCCCTCCTGCAAGCAGGTATCTTAGGGTTTTGTTTTCCTGCTTCATAAACTGCTCGCAAATTTGCGTTGGCAGGAAGCTAATTGTTATTTTATTCTCATTGTAGTATTCATTTAGTTTTTCTACGTCCAGCTTTATTTCTTCATCTATTATGTGTATTGCTGCCCCTGCTATTATATAGGGGAATATCTCCCAAACTGAGGCATCAAAGCCAAAGCCTGCATATTTTGTACTATTATCATTTTCTGTTACTCCGTAATATTCTATGTGCCATTTGCACAGGTTAACTAAGGAGCTATGCTCTATCATTACTCCCTTTGGCTTGCCAGTGCTGCCTGAGGTGTATATCACATAGGCTGTATCCTTTGCTGTGTTTATTATTTCTAAATTAGACTTATCACCTTTATATAGCTCTTCATCTTCTAAGAATATCAGCTCTATATCCGCACTTACACTTTGTGCAAGCTTGGAAGCAGTAAGAAGTATTTTCACACCACTGTCTTTTATCATGTAGTCTATTCTATCCTTAGGATAATTAGCATCTATTGGCAGGTAGACTGCTCCTGTTTTTAATATGCCTAGTATTCCTACTAACATCTCAGTTCCGTACTCTACCATTATCCCTACTATTTCATTTGGCTTTATACCCTTGTTCTTTAATACTCTTGCTAACATATTAGCTTTTTCATTTAATTCTTTGTAGGTCAGCTTTTCTTCTTTATATACTACCGCTATGTTATCTGATGTCTTTTCTACTTGCTCTTCAAATAGCTGTTGTATTGTTTTATTCTCTGGATATTCTGTCTTCGTATCGTTAAACTCTACAAGAACCTTATGTTTTTCTTCCTCTGACAGCATTTCTACATCTGACAGCTTAATGCTTGTATCATTAATAATTACATTTATTATATTTTCAAAATGCTTTGATAAGCTTTGTATTGTTTCGTCCTTAAAGAGCTTTGTGGAGTATTCAAAAATCAAGGTTATACACGAACCAATTTCTTTTGCTTGAAGAGATAAGTCAAATCTAGTTGCTTTCGTATCAAATATGTAAGGTCTTATGATAGCATCTTTAATTTGTACTTCAGGTATATCCATATTGTGCATTACGAACAGAGTATCAAATAATGGATTCCTGCTAAAATCTCTTGCTATATTAAGCTTGTCTATCAGCTCTTCAAACTGATAATCCTGATTATTAAATGCTTCTAAGGAATTGTCTCTTACTTCGGTTAAAAAGCTTTCAAAGGTTTTATCGCCCACGGGGAAGTTTCTTGCTGCTAAAGTGTTTACAAACATACCTATTATTTTTTCCAAATCTACATTTGGTCTTCCAGCAATAACAGTTCCAACTATTATATCCTCCTGCCCACTGTATTTGGACAAAAGAACATTATATACTGCAAGCAATAAAGCATATAATGTGGTGTTTGTCTTGCTTGCGATATTTTTTAGCTTTTTCGTTGTAATTTCATTTAATTGTATTCTAAGACTAGCACCTTCAAAGCTTTGTGTTGAAGGTCTTACATAGTCTGTAGGCAGATTAAGTACAGGTATCTCTCCACTAAAGGTATTTAACCAATACTCTTCCTGCTTTTTAATATGCTCACTTTTCAATATATCTTTTTGCCATTCTGCAAAATCTTTATACTGAATTTTCAAGGCTGATGTTAAACCTGTATCATACATGGTAACCAAATCCTTGATTAAGATTCCTACAGAGCTGCCATCAGATACAATATGATGCATATCAACTACAAGTATATGCTCGTCTGTAGCTGCTTCAATAAGTGCAGCCCTAATTAATGGTGCCTTACTAAAATCAAATGGTTTTACAAACTCTCTTATGACATCGTCAAGCTTGTCCTTATCTGATTTTAGCTGTAAAATTTCAAATTCTATAGCTTCATGTATTCTCTGTACTGGTTCTCCCTCAATAATATCAAAGGAGGTTCTTAGACTCTCATGCTTTTGCAATAGCATTGCAAAGGCTTCTTCCAGTCTTTTTTTATCTACCCTTCCTTTAATTTCAATCATGTCTGCGATATTATAGCTAGTTCCTACCTCAGATATTTGATTCAATATAAATAATCTCTTCTGAGCAGAGGATAAGCTATAGTATTCCTTCTTCTCTACTGGCTGTATGGAGCTGTATATACTCTGATTAAGCCCTGCATCTGTGTAGAGCCTATCCTCTAAACATGCTGCCACAGCTTCAATTGTCTGATGCTTAAGAAGTTCTGCTACTTCTATGTTTATATTCATGCTTTGATTTAATTTATTTACTATTTTCATAGCAGCTATAGAATCTCCACCCAACTCATAAAAGCTGTCCGAAACTCTAAGCTCTCTAAAGCCTAATATCTCACCCCAGGCCCTTGCTATTTGTAATTCTGTATCACTATATTTATTGTCTTCTCTACCCTCTAGCTCTATTTCAACTTGTTTTTTGTCTTTATTCCTAATATTACTTTGACTAATATTTGAGCTCTCAAATCCATCAGGAATATCAATCCAACAACGCACTCTTTCAAAAGGATATGTAGGAACGCTTACTTTTTGTTTCTCTGTAGCTTCATATAGCTTTTCCCATTCAATGTTGGCTCCTTGGATATATAATGTACATACATCCTTAACTAAATCTATATCAATTATTCCACCATTTCTTAGCTCTTCTATTTTTGTATTCGCTGTTTTAGATAGTGAATCTAAATTATTCTCCTTATTTATATCATTATAAAATACATTGCTATCTATTATTTCTGTCTTCTTTGTTAGAGGAAGCTTTATATTAGATAAGCTGTCCAATATTTCCTTTGTATTACTTCCTACTATAGCTAAACGATAATTATAATGACCTCTTCCTGTATTAGCTGTATAGCATATATGCTGTATATTAACAGCTTCATTGTCTTGTAGGTATTCCTTGTATTCATTTATATAATCATTTAATGAATTTTGATTTTTTGCTGACAAACATAATATTTTGTATTTATCATCCTTTATTAGTGTACTAGAGTTATCCTGATATTCTTCCAATACTATATGAGCGTTTGTGCCGCTTATTCCGAAGGCACTAACTCCTGCTCTTCTTGGGCTACCTTCGCTTTCCCATTCTCTTAGCTCATTATTAACATATACAGGAGAATCCTCAAAGTTTATTTTTCTACTTGGATAGTTAAAATTAAGACTAGCTGGTATCTGCTTATGCTTTAAGGCTAATGCTACCTTTATCAAATTTACTACTCCTGAAGCATTATCCAAATGTCCTACATTGGGCTTCACTGAACCAATTCCACAAAATTGCTTTCTATTTGTATATCTTCTAAAAGCTCTCTGAATTCCATCTACTTCAATTGGATCTCCTAATTCAGTTCCTGTACCATGTGTTTCTATATAACTTACTGTTTCAGGATCTATTCCAGCATCCTTCCATGCATTTACTATTACATCTTCCTGTGCTACTGCATTGGGTGCAGAAATGCCTATGGATTTTCCATCTTGATTTATTGCACTTCCTTTAATAACTGCATATATATTATCCTTATCCTCTATTGCTTTATTCAAAGGTTTTAGCAGCACTACAGCAACCGCTTCTCCCATTCCCGTACCCTCAGAATCATCATCAAAGGCTTTTGTCCTGCTATCCCAAGACTCAACACCAAGCTTTTGCTTTCTTTCTAAAGGTAAAATGTTTGTTTTCACACTACCTGCAATAGCCATATCACAGTCACCATTTCTTATTCCTCGACATGCAATATGTAACGTCACTAAGGAGGAGGAACATGCAGTATCAACAGCGAGACTCGGCCCCTTTAAATCAAGTAAATATGATACTCTACCGCTAATAACTGAGGTTAGGTTACCTGTTATTGCCATTTCTCCAGACTCTTCCTCAAGCTCAGAAATCATCCTCTTATAAGAAAAAATTGTGTCTGCGTTGAAGCCTAGATACACGCCTGTACGACTTCCTTTTATTTTGTCTTCGCTGTAACCGGCATCTTCAATTGCCTTCCAGGTTGTCTCTAAGAATAGTCTATGATTAGGATCCATCAAGCTTGCTTCCTTTGGAGAAATCCTGAAAAACTTATTATCAAACTTATCTATTTCCCTTAAATAGCCACCTAAGTTGTAGTTTACTTTTCCTCCGTTTATTCCCATACATTTTATATAGCTATCCATATCTCGACCTCTGTTTTCTGGGAAATTAGTAATAGATTCTATTCCATTTGTTAAGTTATACCAAAATTCATCTGTGTTGTCAGCCATAGGAGCTTGTATTGCTATGCCTATAATAGCTATATCTTTTGTTGATACAATTTCAATTTCTTCATTTTTATCATCTATAATATCCTGAAAGTTAATATTGTTAAAGTTTAACATTTATTTCAACACCCCCTGAATTCATGTTCAATAAGTAAATGTTTTGCACTAAACATTTTCCTTGATTCATATGTTGCGAAAAATACATTACAGTTGCTGTCTATTGCTTTTGTGAATAGTAAAGCTTTTTCGCAACATATGTAAAGAATTTAGATATTCACCTGTTCATTTGAAGCATTTATAAATTTCTCACTTTGTATTTTATGTTTGCTTCTAATCAGAAGATATAAAGAAACTGCTAAAACGATAAAACTTCCAAGTGATACATATACTGCATTTGCTCCAGTTATCAAATTTACTCCCCATTTGCTAAGTACCAATAAAGTTGCACTACTTAAAAAATGAGCAATAATGGACGCCCACATCGAGTTAAATATTATATATACGACTCCATATATCATTCCGCCCATACCAGCATATAGCATTACCGGTATATTAAGGGTTAATGCTCCGAAAATTAATCCCTGCAATATTACTGCTAATACAATGTTCATGTTTACCTTAAGCTCATCAAAAACTAGACCCCTAAAGAGTACCTCTTCAAGTATAGTTCCCATAGTTATAGTTCCAAGCACTATAATTATCAAGTTCTTTCCTGATACTATAGAATCTAATATCGCAGCTAGAAGTGGAAAAGCTTCATGTATAGCATTTATTTTAAGAAAGCTTATACTAAAGACTCCCAAGGAAATACCAATTAATGCTAGCAAATAAGTGTAATTATAATTGAAGGTATTGAAATTATATTTTTTCGAGAAATCTTGTTTCATAATTTTTGATATTAGCATATAAACTAAAATTGTAGGTATATTTGTAATAATTGTCACTATACTCATATTACTTAAAATCCAGCTTATAACATTTGTGTTTCTAAATGCTAAGCCAAGAGTAAGATTTACAATTATACTTATAGCAATATATATAGCTAAATAAAGCACTATATTGCCAATCATTTTTAGATATCTTGTCATATAATTCATCCTCTCATTATTCATATACTTCATGGGTTAAGCACCTTTACTTACGTCCCCTGTGCTCTTAGCTATTTCTTTGTTAAATGTCAAGTTGTCCTTATTCTTAATCAGATAGTATATTCCGCCTATTACTGCAATAAAGCTTATTAATGAAATCAGATAACTATTGTTATCTACAAAGCTTCCTTTCATAATATACAGTAAATACATTCCTCCTGTACTAGTAATTTGTGCTGATACTGGAGCCCACATTGAATCAAACCATTTATATAACATAGCAAACAATACCGCTCCTAATAGACCATATAATACTAAACCTACACTTGTTTGGAAAAAGAATACACCATACATAAGACCTTGGAGTATTAAAGCGACACTAAATGGTAAAAAGATTTTGAGCTCATTAAATAATATTCCTCTAAAGAATACTTCTTTATATATTGAACCAATAATAAGGAACAGTAAAAAGAATGTAACAGGTGAGCCATCAAACAATGCATTAACCAAAGTCCCCATGGAAGGAGCTGCACTTGCTACAAACGGAGTCCTTACAATGGCACCAGTAAATATGCCTGCACATAATCCTACTATAGTGAGAACTGTAATAGCATTAAAATTTATTTTTTTGAACTTACAGTGCGTTAGAAGGTCTTCCTTATGGGTAAACTTAATTAAAAAAGCGAACAATATTAAAGAGATAATATCATTAGTAATTACAAGTATTGATCTGTGTGCTAAGTACCATGTGTAAAATGCTTCACTTCTTACTGCTTCGAATTTTAACAGAGCTACTAAAGAGTATAAAATAATATAGAAAAGTACACTGTATATAACTACATTGAGTATAGCTTTTAATTTTTTATTCATAAATCAAATCTCCTTTTATTATATTGATAGATTATTTAAGTCTTGTGATAATTTTTTACTATCTTTTCTAAAGCTAAGCATTATGTATGTAATTGTAAAAACAGCAGCTATTAACACAATTATAATAGCTATATCGCCAATGCCTCTAAACACTAGATGAACACCCAATCTTCTGAAAAACAACATGAAAAAGCAACTGATTGTTTGCAGTAAAATTGGTGCCCATAGAGATTTGACCCAAAGATATGCCAGAGAAAAAATGAAGCCGCCAATAAATCCAAATATTATTGACATTAAATTTGGTTGTATTATAGCATATATTAAATTCTGGATTAAAAAAGCTATAGGAATTGCCATGTTATTTCTAAGCTCGTTGAATATCAGACCTCTGAATAATACTTCTTCATATGCTGGAATTATTAACACAGAAGTTAGAATAGCAACAATTACATTTCCATTGCCCATAAAGAAATTTATAGTACTGTCAAGCTCAGGAAATTTCTCTAATATAAAAGACATTGATGTAAAAGCTGTAGTAAATATCCCCATAGATAAAGCAATAGTAAATAGTAAAGCAACAGACTTAAAGCTTATCTTTTTTATCTCACAAAACTCAGTAAAGCTTTTTTTTCTAAGCTTAAACACTAGTAAATACATAAGCATTACAATAACAATTGTAGGTATCATAAGCAGACTTTGGTTTTCATAAATCCATTTATATAGCTCGCCTTGTATTACCTTCATACCAATTAAGGCATTTACAAATAACGACATTATAGTCATCATTAAATACACAGAGCCGAGATATAAGACTATCTTTCCTACCATCTTTAAGTATTTCATCATTTCAAAATCCTCCTTTTATTTTACTGTTCTAGAGTTATGACATTGTTATCCATTCATTAAATAGGTCATAGGTACAGGTGTCATTTAATATCTGCTTAAATTTCCTTAGCTGTTCTTCTGCTGTTATTTTTTTGGCTACAAAAACCGACTTTAACATTTTTAGTGAGTCCTCCATCTGCTCCACTGATGGGGGC
>JBAVGO010000113.1:0-3595 GCA_049684915.1 Lutisporaceae bacterium
AGGCAAGTCAGCTGAAGTAGGTAAGTTCCTTGGTAATGCTAACTTCAGAAAAGCTATAGGCTATGCTATTGACAGACAAGCGTTCTGCGATGCAATATTAAAGAACGGTTCAACTCCAGCACAAAGATATATTCTTCCATTATTAATGGGCGATAAGGATAAATTTGCTAACGAATATCCATATGAATACTACCCAGGATCAGCTGATGCTGCAAAAGCAAAGGAATACTTAGATGCAGCATTAAAAGATCTTGGAACAACAATTGATAAGGTTCCAGCAATTGAATTCTTGACAGATGATAGTGATACTGCTAGAACACATGCAGAAGCTGTTCAAGACATGCTTTCAAAGAACCTAAACATTAAGCTTGAAGTTAAGCAAGTTCAATTCAAGCAAAGACTTGAGTTAATGCAAGCTTCAGACTATGATATATGTAGTGCAGGTTGGGGTCCAGACTACGATGACCCAATGACATTTATGGATCTTTGGGTAACTGGTGGCGGACACAACAATATCAACTGGAGCAATCCTAAGTATGATGAATTAATAGCATTCGCAAAAACTTCACCAGATTCAAAGGCTAGAGCAGAAGCAATGGCAGAAGCAGAAAAGATTCTTCTTGATGAAGCTGCTATAATTCCTTTCTACTTCAGAAACGGTGCTTATGCAATTCAACCATACGTTAAGAATATAGTAAGAAACTTCATAGGTGCTGACCCAGACTTCGTATTCGTTGACATTCAAAAGTAATTAATAATAATTAGGGAGATGACCTGTGTGTCATCTCCTAATTTATTTTTTTGAATAAAAAACCTTTCGATTTAACTCGAAAGGTTTTTATAATTCTGCTTTTAAATTCGCCGTTTATCTTTCTTTAAGAGTTGCTTGTGCTGCCGCTAGTCTTGCTATTGGCACTCTGAATGGTGAGCAGGATACATAGCTTAATCCTACTTTATGACAGAACTCTATTGATGCTGGATCTCCACCATGCTCTCCGCAAATACCAAGTTTTATATCAGGTCTTGTTGATCTTCCAAGCTCAGCAGCCATTTTTATCAGCTTGCCTACTCCAACTTGGTCAAGAGTCATAAATGGATCTTGCTCAAATACACCCTTTTCTAGGTAATCCTTTATGAACTTACCTGCATCATCTCTAGAGAAGCCATAAGTCATTTGAGTCAAGTCATTTGTTCCAAAAGAGAAGAACTCAGCAACCTTTGCAATCTCATCAGCTGTAACCGCACCTCTTGGAACTTCTATCATTGTACCAAACATATATTTTAATTGTATTCCTGACTGCTTAATTAAATTATCTGCAGTTGTTCTGCAAATAGTTTGTAGATACTCAAGCTCTTTTATTTCTCCAACAAGTGGTATCATTATCTCAGGATGTACATCTATACCCTTATTCTTTTTTACTTCTATAGCAGCTTCTATTATAGCTCTTGTTTGCATCTCAGCTATTTCAGGATAAGTTACAGCAAGTCTACAGCCTCTATGTCCAAGCATTGGGTTAAACTCGTGCAAGCTCTCTACTCTAGCTTTAAGCTTCTCAAAGGTAATACCCATAGTCTTTGCAAGATCAGCTATATCCTCATCTGCATGTGGTAGGAATTCATGTAGCGGTGGATCAAGAAGTCTGATTGTAACAGGTCTTACTTCCATTGCTTCAAATATTCCTATGAAGTCCTTCTTTTGGTAAGGTAATAATCTTTCAAGTGCTTTCTTTCGTTCTATTACTGACTCAGCAACAATCATTTCTCTCATTACCGCGATTCTGTCTTCTTCAAAGAACATGTGCTCTGTACGGCAAAGACCTATACCTTCTGCACCAAACTTAACTGCTTGTTCTGCATCCCTTGGCGTGTCAGCATTTGTTCTTACCTTCAACTTTCTTACTTCGTCAGCCCACGCCATTAATATTCCGAAATGTCCTGAAAGCTCTGGAGTCTTAGTCTCAATAACGCCTTCATATACATTACCAGTGCTTCCATCTAGTGATATGAAATCG
Organism: Lutisporaceae bacterium; assembly: GCA_049684915.1. Classification (GTDB taxonomy): domain Bacteria; phylum Bacillota; class Clostridia; order Lutisporales; family Lutisporaceae; genus GWB2-37-7. The sequence goes on from JBAVGO010000113.1 coordinate 2,013, forward strand.
CCTTCATTATAAACCTTATCACCTATGTAGAATTTCTTTTCTTCTTCCTTAACCTTCAGTGCATCGCAGCCAGCTACGCAGCACTTACCCATACCTCTTGCGACAACTGCTGCATGGGAAGTTCTTCCGCCTCTAGCTGTCAATATGCCTTCTGCTTCAACCATACCTTCAAGGTCCTCTGGTGAAGTTTCAAGTCTAACTAGTATAACCTTCTCACCATTAGCTCTCACTGCATGAACTGCAGCTTCCGCTGTAAAATAAACCTTGCCTGAAGCTGCTCCTGGCGATGCTGGAAGACCATTAGCAATAGCTTTTGCATTCTTTAATGCTGTAGTATCAAAGGTTGGGTGCAACAATTGATCTAATTGTGCTGGCTCAATTCTCATAATAGCTTCATCTTTTGTAATTAAGCCTTGTTCAACCAATTCAACAGCAATTCTTATTGCTGCTGCTGCTGTTCTCTTACCATTTCTAGTTTGAAGCATGAATAGCTTGCCTTTTTCTATTGTAAATTCAATATCTTGCATATCTCTGTAATGGTTTTCTAATAGTGTTGCAGCATCCATAAACTGCTTATAGACATCTTTATTTATCTCCATTAACTTATCGATTGAAAGTGGAGTTCTGATACCTGCAACAACGTCTTCACCTTGTGCATTCATTAAGAACTCACCAAGCATTTTTGCTTCCCCTGTAGCTGGATCCCTAGTAAATGCAACTCCCGTGCCGCAGTCGTCACCCATATTACCAAATACCATTGCTTGAACATTAACTGCTGTGCCTAGGCTGCCGGATATATTGTTAAGCTTTCTATACAATATAGCTCTTTCATTGTTCCAGCTTCTAAAAACAGCTGTAACAGAGAGAAGTAGCTGTTCCTTTGGCTCTTGTGGGAAGTCTACCTTTTCAACTTCTTTATAAAGTGCCTTAAACCTTGATACTACTTCAGCTAAATCATTAGCTGTAAGGTCTGTATCAAATTTTACACCTTTTTCTTCTTTCATTTCATCAAGTATTCTTTCAAATCTTGACTTTGGAATTTCCATAACAACGTCAGAGAACATTTGGATAAATCTTCTATAGCTGTCCATTGCAAATCTCTTATTGTTAGAGACCTTCTCAACTGTCTTAACAACCTCATCATTAAGTCCTAGGTTAAGAATTGTATCCATCATACCAGGCATTGAGAACTTAGCACCTGATCTAACTGATACAAGCAGTGGGTTTTCTCCACCACCAAAAGTCTTCCCAGTTGTTTTTTCTAACTCAGCAAGCTTTTCTTGAATTTGATCCTTTAACTCTTGCCAAAGCTGTCTGTCTTTTTCATAATACTCGTTGCATGCTTCTGTTGAAATTGTGAAGCCTTGTGGTACTGGCAAACCTATATTTGTCATTTCAGCAAGGTTTGCACCCTTTCCACCCAAAAGGTCCTTCATATGGGCTTTGCCTTCCTTAAAATTGTAAACGTACTTTTTCATTAGCGTTTACCTCCTTTAAAATTTGAAGTATTGTACTTGCAGTTTCTTCAATGGCTTTATCGGTAACATTTAATACTACGCAACCGATATCTTTCATTATTTGAT